>JADFSS010000078.1:0-4504 GCA_022560655.1 Candidatus Neomarinimicrobiota bacterium | reverse complement strand
CCTGGAGATCGCCGACGCCGGCGGGGGCATCGGCAAGGTGCGGCTCTACCTCAACGGCGTGGCGGTGCTCACGGACGGTGGTCGCGGCATGAAGCGGCAGACCGGCGAGCGGCGAAGCTACCGCCTGAAGCTCACCGACGGCGAGAATCGCCTCCAGGCCATCGTGTTCAACGCCGACAACACCATGGAGAGCAACCCGGCCCGGCATACCGTCATGGCCGACCTGGGGAAGGAGAGGCACGACCTGTATGCCTTGGTCATCGGCATCAACGAATATGCCAACCCTACCCTCTCCTTGAAATATGCCGTGCCCGACGCGCTGCTGTTTGAGACGAGCCTGCAGACGGCCACAGCGGGTCTGTTTGACCGGGTGGAGAT
Organism: Candidatus Neomarinimicrobiota bacterium; assembly: GCA_022560655.1. Classification (NCBI taxonomy): domain Bacteria; kingdom Pseudomonadati; phylum Fidelibacterota; species Fidelibacterota bacterium. The sequence continues at coordinate 4,126 of JADFSS010000078.1, read as the reverse complement.
CACCCGCCTCACCTCGGCCACCGAGACGACCCGGTCCCGAATCGTCACCGCGCTGGAGTCGATGCAGAAACTGGGGCCGGCCGATACCTTCGTCTTCTACGTGGCCAGCCACGGCCTGGTGGACGACGGGGCCTATTACATGATCACCTCCAACGTGGGGTCACTCTCCACCCGCAAGCTCAAGGAGACGGCCTTGGCGCAGAGGGAGCTGCAGGACCTGCTCATCAACGTGCCCGCCGGGAAGAAGATGATCCTGTTCGATACCTGCAACTCGGGGGCCATGGGGACCAGCTTGCAGGTGGCTACCTTGACCCGGGGACTAAGCGAAACCACGGCGATGAAATTACTTTCGCGGGCGGTGGGGTCGACGGTCATCTCGGCATCATCCTCCACCCAGGAAGCGCTGGAGGGGTATAAGGGGCACGGGCTGTTTACTTACGTATTGAGCCAGGGCATCACCGGCAAGGCCGATGCCAACCGGGACGGCTTTGTCAAAACGCGTGAGCTGGCCGACTACGTGGAGGACGAGGTCACGGAGATCGCCGAGCGGGAATTTCAGCGGGCGCAGTACCCCACCACCACACCGACCGGGGACGCGTTTCCCATTGCCCGGACGGAGCGCCAGTGAACCAAAAGGCTGAGAATTCAACAGGAGGATCGGACATGAACATCCATGAATACCGGGCGAGGACCCTAATCGGGCCCATGCTTCTGCTCTGCTTTTCCCTCTCCATCCTGTCCGGTCAAAAACCGGCCTGGGTCACGGGACAAGGGCAAAGTACCAAATATTCCCGGCTGATCTATCTCACGGGGTATGGTGTCGCCCATCTGGGCAGGCAGGACAATAGCGAGGACCGGAAACAACAGGCTGTGGAGGCCGCCCGCAGGAACCTTATCGAACAGATTCAGGTGAAGATCCGCAGCGAGAGCACCACGAGTCTCCAGGCGACAAATATTGATTATTCCGACTTCTATGCCTCCACCACGGTTTCCTCTTCATCCCTGGAAATTTGGGGGTTGGAGGCTTCGACGTATTACGATCGCAGGAAAAAATTATGGCACGCTCTGGTAGCGACCAGGAAAGATCAACTCCTGGAGTCCTACCGTAGAAAAACCGAGGGGCTTGCGGGAGAAATCAAGGAGCACTTCGAAGCTGGCCTAAGCCGCGAAGCCGCCGGTCAACCCACTGAGGCCCTGGCCGAATACCTGCTGTGCTACCCTTTGTTCGACCATTTCCAGGAAGCCGCGAATCTCATGTTCGCAGTGGGCGCGGTAACATTTGAGAGCAGCTTTGGCGAGCTCCCGGCAACCCCCCGGGGCAAGATCACCAGGGCCATGCTGCGTGAGGCGGTGGATCACCTTATTGAGCGGCCTATTCGCAATGCCAAAGATCTTGCCTGGTCGCTGGCCTACCAGCTGGACAAACAGCTCGACAGCCCTGGCGGCAGCGTCATGACCACACCCTTCACATTCCAGGATACCCGCATGGGGTCGCCTTTTGCGCGCTATTTTCAGCCGATTCTGGATCACCAGCTCACCAGCATGGCCCGTTGGGGCATCGTACCCCAGACGGCGCAGTTTGAGGCCGGCGGCCAGCGCTATGTGCTCACCGGCAGGTATTGGGAACAGCCGGCGGGGATCAAGCTGATGGCGGAGGTCCGGCGCATACCGGATGGCGAGCTTGTCGCCAGCGCTGATGTACTGGTGGCAGCTTCTATCCTGCAGGCCACCAATAGGGACTTGAAGCCGCAGAATTTCAGTACCGCACTCAGTGAACAGAAGCAGTTCCGCAAAGATGAAGTCATTGGCGGCGGCCTTATGGTGGACGTATGGACCGATCGGGGCGCTGAGAATTTGCTCTACACCGACGGCGAGATATTGCGCATCTACGTGCGGGTGAATGTGCCCAGCTACATCCGCATGATCTACCACTTCGCTGATGGCACTCGCACGCTCCTTATGGACAGCCACTACATTGACGACACCAAGGTGAACAAGGTCTATCAGCTGCCGGACGAGTTCGAGTGCGCCCCGCCATTTGGCCCCGAAGTGCTGCAGGTCTTCGCCCGCACCGAACCCTTTGACCCAGTAGAAACTGTGGAAGAGGATGGCTACTATATCCTGAAGGACGACCTGCCCCAGTTTCTGGCCCAGACCCGTGGCTTCAAGCGCAAGAAGCCGGAGACCATGCAGGCCGAGCGGCGGGTGAGAATTACGACACTGGCAAAGGAATGACCTCCACCGCCTGTGGCGGAGCGAAGCACCCCCCGACCCTACGACTGTGCCCGGGGCTGGCCCCCACTACACTAGGAGCGGGGCCTCGGCGTAGCCTACGGCGAGCCGGCGACACGCAGGGCCCGGGGGTGAGGTAGGCCGGGCGGGTGGTGATCATCGCCACGGGGCGGTAAATTGCTGGAAATTGAGAAAGGATACCATCCGATGAAAAATCCTATGTCTTATCTGATGGCGCTCATTATGGTGGCGGGTCTCTGGGCCCAGGAGCGCGAGTCCATCGCAGTGATTGACCTTGGGGGTCGCGGCATATCCAGAATCGAGGCAGCCGCCCTCACTGACAGATTAAGGAGCATTCTGGTCAGGACCGGTGCCGTCAACGTGGTGAAGCGGAGCCAGATGCAGCAAATTTTTACCGAGCAGGATATTCAGCTCACTGGCGAGGTAGATGATGAAAGCGCGGTGGAGATAGGACAACTGTTAGGGGTTGACAAGATGGTGGCCGGCAGCATAGGCAGACTCGGTTCTACCTACACCATTGATCTACGAATCATTGATGTAGTTACCGGAAGGATTACTGGAACTGTTGTACGGGATTACAGAGGGGAAATTGATGGACTGATCAGAGAGATGGAGACTGTTGCCCGGGAGTTGGCAGGTGTTTCTTCTCCCATCGCCAAGACCTGGGAAGAGGCTGCCCGGCAGGCCCTTTCCTCTTCCGGCCAGGCAGCCCCTCCCCAGAAGAAGTCTATGCCGTCCATGGATACCGACCGCACACCTCCCACCATCCAAATCACCTCCCCGGCTATCACCCGGGGCATGAAGAAGGTGCAGCAGGATAAGACGGTGCAGGTCAGGGGCAAGGCCAGCGACGCCAGCGGCATTTTCGAGGTGCGGGTGAACGGCCAGGAGGCGCAGCTGGACGCCGATGGCAGCTTCTGGGCGGAGGCGTTGCTGGCGATGGGCGAGAACGAGATCACGGTGACAGCCATGGATATTCACAGGAACGTGGGACGCACCGCCTTTAAGGTCACCAGGGAAGCGGGGGGCCGGGCGACGCCAATGGCGGCGAAAGCTGATCCTATTGCTATAGGCAAATACTACGCCCTGATCATCGGCATCGACAGCTACAGCGGCGATTGGCCCCGGCTGAAGAATGCCGTCCACGACGCCAAGGGTGTCAAAGAGGTGCTGGAGTCACAGTACCGGTTCGACCATATTGAAATGCTCCTCAATCAAGAGGCCACCCGTGCCGGCATTATCACGAAACTGGAGTGGCTGTCGGAGGAGTTGCAGGAAGACGACAACCTGCTGATCTACTATTCGGGCCACGGGGAGTTCAAGGAAAAGCTGAACAAGGGCTACTGGGTGCCGGTGGATGCCACGGGCCGGTCCACGGCCAACTATGTCTCCAACTCCGACCTCCAGACGTTCCTTAACGGCATCCGCACCCGGCACACCCTGTTGATCTCCGACGCCTGCTTCAGCGGGGATATCTTCCGCAGCCGCACCACCAGCCTCAGCAGTGATGCCTTCGATAGCATGGACCGCTATTACCAGGAGGTGTACAACCGCTCGTCGCGTCAGGCCATTACCTCCGGCGGCATCGAGCCGGTGATGGACGGCGGCCGGGATGGGCACTCGGTCTTCACTTACTATTTCCTGCGGGCCCTGAAGCAGAACAGGGACCCCTACTATGACGCCGGGCAGGTATTCGAGCGCCTGAAGATCCCGGTGGCCAACAACTCGGAACAGACCCCCATCTTGCAGGCCATCAAGAACACCGGCGACGAAGGGGGGCAGTTTATCTTTGTGCGGAAGCGATAGGATGTCGGTGACCCGCCTATCCCATCGGCCCCCTCCTGGAGGCCGGCCCATGCGCACACTGCCGCAA
>JADFSS010000077.1 GCA_022560655.1 Candidatus Neomarinimicrobiota bacterium | reverse complement strand
AGACCCTCCAGATCCGGCCAATATTCTTCGAGGCTGGGCGTCTCGGGCGCCGATGCCGCAAGCGTCACCTCACGGCCAAGAGCGTTCGTCAGGAGCTCGTTGAGGTCCCTCTGCTCACTAGTAACGCGGCCGCCGTCCGGTAGAGTGATCCGGACCGGGGGAATCTTCTCTTGAGCGCGTGGGGACTCGGCGAAGGTAGCCCGAAAATCAAGCAGATTCGCCCACTTTCGGGGATTTTTGGCGCTCACGACCTTGCCGTTGGACGGATCGCGGAGCGCATAGGCTCGATCTCCGAGCAACCCGTGGTCGGTGACCTCGACAGCATTCAGCTCCTCTCCAATCATAGATTTGACGGGATAACGCCAGAGGGACACCACTGAACCAAGCTCAGTCTTCGTTGTGTTTGCCATAGTCAGCACCCCTTTGGCTGGTCAAGTTCGCGACGCCTAACTACTATTTATGAAGAATGATTGGCCTGTCCCCATTGTTTGGACCACTCTTAAAGTTAGTATTTGTGGTTTCAGTTAACACGTAATTGAGTTGGTTGTTGGGTGAGTGGAAGTATGGCTTCTGGAGCCGGAGGACGGTATCCAAGGCTGCTGTGAGGACGGATCTCGTTGCACTCCCCTCACCAACACCCGCATTGTAATGCCGGCCTACACCCAGTCCACCAGGACGGAATTGCTGAAGTAGCGGCGATGTGTCGCCCAGATATAACGAGCGCCGATAAACTGTGGGCTGCAATCTTACCAATTGGGGGTGGAATCAAGGGATTGCAAGAACAGGCTTTTTCGGTAGCAAAAACTACTGCCAATAGAGTCGGTGGCTTCAAATTTAGTCTAACTCGGTCCCCTAGCTCCAGATAGCTGAAATAGCCCGATTTTGCTACATATGAAATAGGGGCCTAATTTGGCCCCACCCTAAAATGAAGTCGATATTTAACAGTAGGTTAGGCGGCAGTGATTCAACATATGAGCCCTACGAGCTGCCGAGCCCATCCCCCCCTGCGTCAACCCCCGCCCTTCCCCGCCGCCTTTGCAGCCCTTACCTTTCCCCCCGCTCGGCTCTTTGACATAGCGCTTTCGCCCCGCAACTTGTCCCGCTTCGCCCCGCCAACGGCGGGGGCCCAGCGCGGCCACCTCGGTATCACCTTGGTATCACCTTGGTATCACTTCGGTATCACCCCTTCCGTCGGTGAGCGTGATACCGGCAGAGGGGGGTAGGGTTTCACCCCGCCGGAACTTGTCCCGATCCATCGGGAGGCGGGGGGTCACCCGGCCTCACGGGGCCGTTTTGGGGCCATGTTTGGGTCACCTCTCCCATCGGTGACCGTGACCCTGGTAGGGGGGGAGGGGTTCACCCCGCTTCGCCCCGCCGGCGGTCTGACACCTGATGGCTGACCGCTGATGGCTGATCGCTGATGGCTGACCGCCGAGGCTCGCTAACGGCCCCGTCCCCCAATTAACCTCTTGAAAACCCGCCGCTGGCGGAATACATTGCCGTGGCCCCTTGATGATCCATGCACGCGTCAAAGCAGGAGCAGCAGCCACGCAGTCACCGTCCCGTCAGCCGCGCCGCGAGGCACCATGAGCAGCGAGCCCATCCCCGGACCGGGCATCTACGGCACGCCGGCCCCCCGGGCCAGCAAGATCGAAGACCTGGAGACGGTGGCCCGCTTCATCCAGCGCTACCAGAACCTGGTGGACGCCCACGCCTGGCGCCGCCTGGAGAGTTTCAAGGAGGCTTTCGGCCGCCTGCGGCCCACCATTCAGGACCTCATCGGACAGTCTTTGGAGCGCAACCGCCAGCAGGCCCGCAGCTTCAACCTGTTCAACGTGCTGCACCTGGAGGCCCGCGAGGATCTGGTCCACACCCCGCTCCTCGCCGACCTCCTCAGCCCCCAGGGCGCCCACGGGCAGGGCTACCTGTTCCTGCACGCCTTCATCGACGCGCTCACCGCCAGCCACGCCGGCTTCCCCGCCCCCGTGGAGGCCATCGCCGACCACCCCTGGTTTGTGGAGGCCCACAAGTACATCGGCGACGGCGCGCCGGATATCGTGCTGGCGTGTCCCGGCCTGAGCTACCTGCTGGTGCTGGAAAACAAGGTTTACGCCGACGAGCAGCCTGATCAGCTGGCCCGCTACGCCCGCTGGATGGAGGGGCAGCAGGAGACCTATTCATCCCAGGCACTGCTCTACCTCACGCCCACCGGTGAGGCATCAGAGACCGCCGGCAGCGCCGCCTACTACCGCATCTCATACCGCCGGGAGATTGCCGGACTGCTCAAGGCTTCCCTGACGGACATTTCAGCCCCCCATCTGCGGGAAACCATTCACCAATACCTTGAGGTCATACAAAATTTCTGACGGAGGCCCACCTATGGACGCTTACGAGGACGAGATCACCAACTTCCTGCTGGAAAAGGAAAATTTCATCCTGGCGCTGGATATCGAGAACCACTTTACCGATGCCAAGGACCAGCTGCACACCCGTTTCTGGCAGCGCCTGGCGGAGACGGTCGAGGGCCGCGTTCCCGAGGGTGCCTGGAAGGTCCAGCTGGACGATCTCGCCGGCGAGAACAGCGTCGCCAGGGGCTATTTCGGCCTCAGCATCCTGCCCGCCGACCAGACCGCGCAGTTCCACCTGCTCTTTCGCATCGAGCAGCACGCCGGACCTACCTATCTGCCGGTCTATGGTGGCGTCTCCTGGACGGAGGTGCCCGGCATCACCGCCGCCGACGACCTGGTCAGCAACTTCCAGACCCAGCTCAAGGACGACGGCTTCACCCGCAGTAATGAGAAGTGGCCCGGCTGGCGCTACATTCGCGGGCTCTCCTCACGAAACGATTTCCTCCGGGAGTACATGGAGCGCAGCGATGACCTCATCGAGGAAATCACCGGTCACCTCACCATGATGGTGGACCGGCACGCCGCAGAGCTGCACAGCACCAACCGCAACATTCAGGAGCGCATCTGACGGCGCCCCGCGTTGCCGGCCCAGATCGGCTTCGCAGGCTGGCCGCGCAACGCTGATCCCGCCGCTCCGGCTGCTTAGGGCGCATTCCCATGAGGTTGCAACGGGAGCAGCGCGAGTGCGCCACCGCGGCATGACAGGCATGCTGCTGGGACGGCCACAAGGGAGACGGATGCAGCGTGAACGGCAAGTTCGCGTCTGTCGCGCTGTGCGCGCTCGTGCCGTGGCCAGGGACCATGTCGGAGCCCGGTGAGCATCCCGCGATGGCTGGCGCCGAGGAAGTTGTGGTCATGCTGCACGGCCTTACGCGCACCCGCGGCTCGCTGAGACGCCTGGAACGGCGCTTGTCGCGGGAAGGGTTTCGCATCGTCAACCTGGCCTACCCATCTAACCGGTTCTCCATTGACACGCTGGTGGACGGGGCTTTGGCCGACATCGTCGCCCGCTGCTGCCAGGTGCCGGGCACGACGGTGCACTTCGTCACCCATTCCGTCGGTGGCATTGTGGTACGCCGCTATCTGCAGCGTCACCCGTTGCCTAATCTGGGACGGGTGGTCATGCTGACGCCGCCCAATCAGGGCGCGGAGCTGGCAGACCGCTTCAGCAACGCCCGGTTGTTCAGGCTGATCCACGGGCCGGCCGGCCAGCAGCTGGCCACGGGCGCGGATAGTTTTATTGCCAGCCTCGGGCCGGTGACATTTGAGCTGGGCATCATCGCCGGCAACCGGAGCCTGAACCCGCTGTTCTCACGACTTATTCCCGGCCCCGACGATGGCATAATCGCTGTCGACCGGACGAGAGTTGACGGCATGACGGCCCACATTGTGGTGCCCTACAGCCATACGTTCATCATGTACCACGGACCGGTGATCCAGCAGGTGATCCACTTCCTGCGCACCGGGACCTTCACGGCACCGGATATGGATTGACCGAGCCGATTGCCCTGCCGTTGTGGCTGCTGCTGGCGGGCGGCCTTTTGGCTGCCTGGGCACTGCTGGACCGCCTGCTGCTGCCCAGCGTGCGGTGGTACTTCCGCCGGCGGGTCAACATCGTGATCACCGAGATCAACCAGCGGCTGGACCTGAAGCTGCCCGACTTCAAGCTCACCCAGCGCAAGGTGCTCATCGACCGGCTGGTGTACGATCCTAAAGTGCTGGCGGCGGTGGATGAGTATTGCCGGGAGCACGACGTGCCGCGGGAAGTGGCCCTGGAGAAAGTAGAGCGCTATGCCAAGGAGATTGTGCCGGCCTTTAACGCTCTGATCTATTTTCGCGTCGGCAGCTGGCTGAGCAAAACCATCGCCCGCCTGCTCTACCGGGTGCGGCTGGGCTATGCCGACGAGGCGCAGCTGGCCAAGGTTGACCCCAACGCCAGCGTGGTTTTCGTCATGAACCACCGCAGCCACATGGACTATATCCTGGTATCCTACCTGGCTGTGAACCGGGTGGCGCTGAGCTACGCCGTGGGAGAGTGGGCTCGGGTCTGGCCCTTTCAGCAGCTGATCCAGGCCACCGGAGCGTACTTCGTCAGGCGCGGCTCGGGCGACCCCTTTTACCGCCGGGTGCTGGCACGCTACGTGCAGATGTCAACGGAGGCCGGCGTGGTGCAGGCCATCTTCCCTGAAGGGGGCCTCTCCCGGGACGGCGCGATGCGGGAGCCCAAGCTGGGACTGTTGAAATATATGCTGGAAGACTTTGATCCCCAGGGTCAGCGGGACATGGTCTTCATCCCGGTAGGCCTCAACTTCGACCGCGTCCTGGAGGACCGTACCCTGCTGCGGAAACTCGACCCCGATCCCGAGAAACTGCCGCGCATGTTTGGCATCCGGACGGCGCTCAAGTTCATTGCGCACAACATCTGGCTTATGCTGCAGGGCAAGTGGTACCGCTTCGGCTACGCGGCGGCCAACCTGGGGACGCCCATCTCCATGCGTGAATATATTATGGCCCAGGCGCCGGATTTCATGGAAGACGATCCGGAAAGGCGCATTCAGCGGATTCGGCAGCTGGCCAGGGACCTGATGGCAGCCGTGGGGCAGGTGATTCCAGTTTTGCCGGTTGCGCTGATCGCCCACGTATTCACCGAACAACCTGAGAAAACCTTCTCAAACCTGGAGCTGAAGGCCCGGGCTCAGCAGCTCATCGACCAGCTGGAAGCCGTGGGCGCCCACGTCTATATCCCCCGCAGCGACCGGGATTACGCTATTAGCGTGGGATTACGCATGCTCACCCTGCGGCATCTGGTGCTGGAAGATGGCAACCTGTACCGCGCAGCCGCCGATGAGCTGCTACTGCTCCGCTACTACGCCAACACCATAAGCCATTTCGTCCCTCTGGCCGCAGCTCCGGCGGAGGAACCCGCCACCGCCCGCGCCCGAAGCGCGACTGAAAGGGAACAGCCCAGCCGGGAGCAGGCGTCGTGAGCCAGCCGGTCCAGCTGCCCCGGGTCATGGGTCTCCGCGACCTGGTGTTTTTGCACGTGGTGGCCATCATCGGCCTGCGCTGGCTGCTCACGGCCGCCAATATCGGTCCATCCTCCATCATTCTCTGGCTGGTGGCGGTGCTGCTGTTTTTCATTCCCCAGGGGCTGGCCGTTCTGGAGCTCTCCTCCCGCCTCCCCGAGGAAGGGGGCATTTATGTCTGGACCCGGGAAGCATTCGGGCCGCTGCACGGCTTTATCTGCGGCTGGGCCTACTGGGTGAACAATCTGATCTACTATCCCTCGCTCATCGTCTTTATTGCCGGCAACGCCGTGTACATCTGGGGCCGCCAGTACGCGGGGCTGGCGGACAACCCGCTCTATCAAGTGGGTTTTTCCCTGGGCGTGCTATGGCTGGCCATCGGCACGAACATCGTGGGGCTGCGCACCGGCCGGTGGGTCCACAATGCAGGGGCAGCGGCCACCTGGATTATCGTTGCCATACTGATCATTCTGGCTGGCGCCGCCCTGGCCGCCGGGTGGGGCCGGAATCCCTTTGCCCAGGGCTCCCTCATGCCTGATATCAGCCAATCAAATGTGGGCCTCTGGTCGAGCCTGTGCTTTGCGCTGGCCGGGCTGGAGCTGGCGGTAATCATGGGAGGAGAGGTGCGTGATCCCGGACGGTCGCTGCCGCGCTCAATCCTGGTGGCGGCGCCCATCATTGCCGGCATTTACATAATCGGTACCCTGGCTGTCCTGACCATCTCGCCCGCCGAGGGCACCAGCCTGGTCACGGGGATCGTGGATATCATCGCCAGCACCGGCGACAAGCTGGGTCTGCCGCTCACCCGTCTGGTGGGGCTGCTCATCGTGGTAACCGGTCTGGGCGCCCTGGGCGCCTGGCTGGCCGGCAGCGCGCGCATACCCTTTGTGGTGGGGCTGGACCGTCATCTGCCGCCCATCCTGGGGCGTCTTCACCCACGCTGGCAAACGCCCTACGTGGCCTTATTGGTGCAGGGTGTGGGCGCCAGCTTTTTCATCCTGGTGAGTGTTCTGGGCAGCTCGCTGGAGGAGGCCTACCTGGTCCTGGTGGACACCACCATCATTGTGTACTTCATCCCGTACCTGTATCTGTTCCTGGCGGTAGGGGTCCTCCGACGGCGTGAGGCCGGTTCAGCCAGGCCGGCTTTCCGGATCCCCGGAGGGAAGCTGGGCGTGGGACTGGTGGGGGTGATCGGCTTCGCCACTACAGCCCTCTCCATCGTCCTGGCGAGTATCCCCAGCGAGGTGGCGGCGGCGCCGGTCTGGTTTTTCGTCAAGGTGGTGGGTGGGGCGGCCGGGCTGCTGCTGGTGGGTCTGACGTTCTACTTCTGGAACGCAAGGGTGCGCAGGCCGGATCTCCCCGGCACACCTGCCGCCTAGGCCGCGCCAGCGACCCAGACGCCTGGCGCTCCGTGGCGACGTGGCGCCCACAGGGGCGTGCGGCTGGCCGCCGGTTTCTCCGGCAGATCGAACCTCGATCACCCTTTCGAAACATTCTCCTTGGCAAAGCCCAGTTATGTGATTAGTATTAAATCCTAAGCGGGAATTGTCCCTCCGGGTGACGAATATCACAGCTTGCGACCGGGGGGCTCAAATGGAACCTAATAAGGGCCGATATATGAGACCGACGAGGGTCTGTAACCCGCAGGCCTAAATCCCTGTGAGATTTGTCACAGGGGTGCCGGGCTGTGATATTTGTCACGGCAGCAGGGGTATGAAAATGGGTATCGTTGGGCCGAAGCTCGGAAAACCGGGCGGGGTTGCAGGTTTAGACTTAGCACGCGGACAAAATTGAGATCATGAAGACCAACATTTTACGATATACGCTCCGGTTTGCGGTCATCGCAGGCCTGCTGGGCGCCAACCTGGTGCTGGCTGATGATGAACGGACCGCGGCCGACCTGACCATCACCACCGACGAGGACGTCGCCGTCACGTTCAGCGTTATCCCAGCCGGAGACGACGATGACGATAAGAAAGGTAAAGGCAAAGGCAAGGGGAAGAAAAAGGATCAAGACGACGATGATGAGGGTGATGATAACGTCTCACTGCTGAGCATTACCCAGCCTGGGAACGGCACCGCCAGCGATAACGGCGACGGCACCATCACCTACACGCCGAATGCGGACTATAACGGCGCCGACGCATTCAGCTACACCCTTTCCTGGCGCGATGGGGACGATAATGATACCGCCACCGGAGCGATCAATGTTACCGTCAACCCCGTGAATGACGACCCGGTGGCTGCGGACGACCAGGCCACCACCGCCAAGGGCACCCCGGTAACGATCGACGTGTTGGCCAACGACACCGATATCGATGGCGGCACCCTGTCGGTTCAGAATACACGGCAGGCCAGGGGAACGGTGCACATCAACGCTGACGGGAGCCTGCTCTATACACCGACGCCGAACTTTACGGGGGTGGACGACTTTTTCTATACGGTGATCGATGGCAACGGCGGTAGCGACGAAGGGGTCGTTGTGGTCACCGTCTCTGCGGGCCCGGCGAACCGGGAGCCGGTGGCCCAGGACGATACCGGCTCCACCGATGAGGACACCGCCGTCACGCTCAATGTGCTGGCCAACGACAGCGATCCCGACGGTGACGCCCTGTCGGTGAGCGGTGTCACGCAGGGCAGCAACGGGTCGGTGGTCAACAACGGCGGCGGCACCGTGACCTACACGCCAGCGGCAAACTTCAACGGTAGCGACGCCTTCAGCTACACCATCAGCGACGGCAACGGTGGCTCGGCCAGCGCCAATGTAACCATCACCATCACAGCAGTGAACGATGCACCGGTGGCCAGCGGACAGGCGGTCTCCACCGGCGAGGACCAGAGCGTGGCCATCACCCTCTCAGCCTTTGACGTGGACGGTGACGCGCTGAGCTACAGCATCATCGCGGGGCCCGATCAGGGGCAGCTCTCGGGTACAGCCCCGCTGCTTACCTACACGCCCGATGAAAATTTCAACGGCAACGACGCCTTCACGTTCGAGGCAAGTGACGGCACGGCCAGTGACCAGGCGGTGGTCACCATCTCAGTGGGGGCGGCCAACGACTTTCCGGTGGCGGTGGACGACAACGCCGGCACGGCTGAAGACACGCCGGTGACCATCGATGTACTGGCCAACGACAGCGATCCCGACGGCGACGCCCTCTCGGTGAGTGGTGTCACGCAGGGCAGCAACGGGTCGGTGGTCAACAACGGCGACGGCACCGTGACCTACACGCCCGATGAAAACTTTAACGGCAGCGATGCTTTCAGCTACACCGTCAGCGATGGCAACGGCGGCTCGGCCAGCGCGGGTGTCAACGTCAGCGTCACAGCGGTGAACGACACGCCGGTGGCCGTGGACGATGTGGCCGCCACCAACGAAGACGTCCAGATCAGCATCGACGTGCTGACCAATGATATCGACGTGGATGGCGACGCGCTTACGGTGAAGAACGTGCGGCAGCATAACGGCATCGTGCATATCCAGGCTGACGGCACCCTGTTGTATGAACCCACACCCAACTTCTCCGGCCAGGATATATTTTTCTACACGGTTCAGGATGGCCATGAGGGCGAGGACGAAGGCCAGGTCACGGTAACGGTGGGCGGCGTGAACGATGCGCCCGTGGCTGCCGACGATATTGCCTCCACCGCCGAGGACACGCCCGTCACCATCGACGTGCTGGCCAACGACAGCGATGTGGACGGCGACGCCCTGTCGGTGAGCGGCGCAACGCAGGGGAGCAACGGGTCGGTGGCCGTGAACGACGACGGCACCGTGACCTACACGCCCGAGGAGAATTTTAACGGCAGCGATGCTTTC
>JADFSS010000076.1 GCA_022560655.1 Candidatus Neomarinimicrobiota bacterium | reverse complement strand
ATAAGGGCGAACACGTGATACACAGGGTCGCATCAAACGCACGGCCCGACCCCAACCGGGGAACACACTTGGCCTGAACCTCTTGGGTCCCATCCCTCAGGTCTCCAGACAGCCATACAACTCCACGTTAACGCTAGGAGAAGGTCCTTGCGTCGCGCTGCGAGATTTTGGTTTCTGAGGCTGGAGCTTAATCGGTATAGGATCACGTTTGGTTACGGATGGTACGGGCACAATTTGGGCACAGTGGAGATTAGTTCCCCACCTTCGCCTTCAACTCCTCGAAGAAGTTCTCGACCACGATTAGTCTGCCAACGATGCCGGGGCCGATGACCATCTGAGCATACTGACTCCGACCGCAATCGCCCACGTGAGGAGTATGATACTCGCAGGCATGAGAATGTTCATTGCAAGCGGTGAGAAACCCGTGAGCGCCACGTCCAGCCAACGGCGATATGAACAACGGGCAGTAGCTCGAAGTCAGCGCCGAATTCCGACGAACCGACGCCGCCTCCAGCGGTCAGTGTAAGGCCGGACGGCGCGAGGTAGCTATATCCGAAGGACACGCCGACGCCGTAGTGCCGGAATAGCCGCCCGCTGAAATCGGCGGGTTTCGAGAGGCCCATGAGCGATGCGGAGAGGTCTCCAAAGAGTCGGTGCGGCGTTACGCCAAGCGTGACGGAATAGCGAAAACCTGCCGCGCCCGCGACGGTCGGCCCTTGGGGAGCTACACCGAGTCCGACAAAGAGGCTGAGCGGGGCACCAGGCAGATATGCTTCCCCCCCACCACCGAGCCATCCATAATGGTTACCGCCCCCGAGATACACAGCAGCTACGGGCTCGGAAAGGGGCTCCTGTGCAAGGCACGGGAGCGGAAGCGCCCCCAGCATGAGCATCATGGGAAGATGTCGCTTCACGATTCGTGCTTGAGGTCTTCCGCGAGGTAGACGTTCGCCATGCCGCCTTCGCCCAGGTGGCTTTCGATTTTGTAGCGGTCGGCGAGGGCGGTCGAGAGCCGGGCGGTGATCTCGGGCATGGGGCTAAGATGGACTGTTTATGGGGGTTTGGCGAGGTAGGGCCGCGGATACACCGCGGACTGAGTGCTGAAACCCGCGGATTGTCGATCTATCAGGCCGGCAGTGTTCGATCCGCGTACATCCGCAATGCATCCGCGCTCGTCAGCGGCGACGGAGGGCCGGGGATTCGAACCCCGAAGCGCTCGCGCGCGGCGGTTTTCAAGACCGCTGCCTTACCAATTAGGTCTAGCCCTCCCGAGCGTGTAACGTAATGTGATCACAGGAGATGTCACAACCACGCGCTGGCAACGCACGGGTTGCGTTACCAGGGTGCAGGCACTTTTGCAGGCGGTAAATCTGACTTAAGCCTGCTTAAGCGCCGTCCTAGCGAGTTCAGTTCGGGTTGCTGCTTCACGGTCGGGAGCTGCTCCTGAGAGGCTTGCTGCAATCAGCGCCGCGTCCTCGTCGAAGTACGCCTCGGGCGCGTGCTTCATGTAACGGAGAGTCATATGCGGTGTGGCGTGACCCATCAGTTTTTGTAGTCGCACGATGGGTACACCGGACTGTGCCGCGTGCACCCCAAACGTATGGCGCAGGTCGTGAAGTGTGGCATTGGGCTTGGGTTTTTCCTCCCCGTCATGAAGCCCAGCTTGGAGGCAGACCTTCCGCCACATCCGACGAGCCTTGCCGTAGTCGTTGAGGGGCGCAGGGAAGACTAACTTGGAAGGCCCACAAGGCAGCCGAGCGAAGTGCACGGCAAGGGTGGAGCCCAGGGGTTCAGGGATGGGAACATGGCGGGTGCTCGACGCCGATTTCACACGTCGAAAGCCTTCGTGAATGATCACGCGACGTTCGGTCAACCGCACATCCTCACCACGCAGCCCCTGGGCCTCACCGACCAGGTGATGGGCATTGTCGGCTACGATTGGGAGAGCGGGCAGGCGTTCGGCTTCGCCCAGTGGCAGCGCACCTTCGATGCCGTCAGCCTGCACGTGATCCTCACCGGCAGTCCCGCCGGAGGTTCAGATCTGGCCGCTGGTCAGAGCCAGTCAGGCGCAGCATTGACGTCGTTCGGCGTGGCCATTCAATTCATGATGATCTACAACTACTAGCGAAAGAAGCGATACAATGGACAACGGTCATATTGTCGAGATTCACAATCTGGTCAAACGGTTTCCGGTGGGCAACGGTTTCTTCACGGCTCTGCAGGACGTAACCCTGGCTATGGCCACCGGTGAATTTACCGGTCTGGTGGGCCCTTCGGGCTCCGGCAAGACAACGCTGCTGAATATTATGGGCGGACTGGACATTCCCACTGAGGGCAGCGTTACGGTGCTCGATCTTCCACTGAAGGGTCAGAACCACAAAACGCTGGCGAACCTCCGACGTGACAGTATTGGATTCATATTTCAAACCTATAACCTGTTGCCGGTCTATAGCGTATTTGAAAACATCGAGTTCCCCCTGTTGCTGCTGGATATGCCTGTGGACGACCGTAAGCGGGCCGTGAACGAGGCCATGGAGTGGGTTGGCCTCAGCGATAAGGCCGAATCCCGACCCGCCCAGCTCAGCGGCGGGGAGAGCCAGCGGGTAGCCATCGCCCGGGCCATCGTCAAGCGTCCCCGGCTGGTCATCGCCGATGAGCCCACGGCTAACCTGGATGCCGCCAACTCGCACAATGTCATGGGTATTCTGGCCAAACTCAACCGGGAGCTGTCCACCACCTTCATATTCGCCACGCACGACGAAAAGGTCATGGGCTACTTGAGCCGGATTGTCCACCTGGTGGATGGCAAGCTCGACCGCGAGGAGATCGTCGAGAGCCCGCCCCATCTGCAGGAGCAGTAAGATGCTGATGCTGAAGTTGGCGCTGAAAAACCTGCTGGGTGCCGGGATGCGAACCTGGCTGAACGTCTTTGTCACCTCCCTGTCCTTTTTCGCCATCATTTTCATGACGGGTCTGTACAAGGGCATCATCGAGAGCGCCAAGCGAATCAGGATGGATACGGAGGTGGCCGGCGGTGCGTACTGGCACCCCCGATACGACCCGAAAGATCCCCTGGCCTGGGATGAGAGCCACGGGCCCTTGCCCGCTCCTATCGCCAGGCAGGTGGCTGCCGGTGAATCCATGCCCGTGCTGGTCGTCCAGGGGGCCATGTACCCCGCAGGCCGCATGTCCCCCGTGGTCATCAAGGGGTTGCCGCCGGAGCAGCGCGTGGTAGACCTGCCGTCCTATACGCTGCAGGGGTATGGGGGCACGGCGCTTCCGGTGCTGCTGGGCGGCGCCATGGCGCGATCCACCCAACTGCGCGAGCACGATACTTTTACCTTGCGCTGGCGGGACGCCCACGGGACCTATGACGCCCGGGAGGCCGAGGTGGTGGCCATCATGCAGGTTGAAAATATGCTGGTGGACAAGGGTCAGATCTGGGTGCCGCTGGAGCACCTCCGGCGCATGGTGGACATGCCCGCTGAAGCCACCTTCGCCATCGTAGGCCAGGGCGTGCCGCTACTGGCGGAAACCGGCGACTGGCGCGCCAGGGACGTGAACTATCTGCTCAAGGATTATATCGCGATGGCCAAGTCGAAGGAGTCCAGTGCGCGGATACTGTATTTCATCCTGCTTACCATGGCCGGCCTGGGAATCTTCAACTCCCAGGTGCTCTCCATCTTCCGCCGCCGCAAGGAGATCGGTACGCTCATGGCCTTAGGGATGTCCCGCGGCCGGGTGGTGGGACTGTTCACCGTGGAAGGCGGGCTGCACAGCGTCCTGGCCATGGCTTTGGGGGTTGCCTACGGTGCGCCCTTATTGATTCTCATTGCCGTGAAGGGCATGCCGCTACCCTACAACCCGGCCGATTTCGGACTGGTCATTGGGCAGCGCCTGTTCCCGGTCTATGGCCCCGGCCTGATCCTGGGCACTACGCTCCTGGTGGCGGCTCTGGTTACAGTCGTGAGCTACATACCGGCACGGAAGATATCCACGATGAAGCCCACCGAGGCCCTCAGCGGCCGGGCTGCGCAGGGCTGACCGATGCTCATCAAGCTGGCACTGCGCAATCTTATCGGGGCGGGTCTCCGAACCTGGCTGAACGTCTTTGTCACGTCCCTGTCCTTCGTGATGATTATTTTTTCCAGCGGCATGTACAAGGGCATGATCGAGCACGCCCGCCGGGTCATCATCGACACGGAAATCGCGGGGGGCGCATACTGGCATCCGGCCTACGATCCCAGAGACCCCCTGAGCCTGGATGAAAGCCACGGCTCGCCGCCGGGCCCGGTGTCTGCCCAGGTGGCCGTGGGACAGGCCACACCCGTGCTGGTCATCCTGGGCTCGGCCTACCCCAACGGCCGCATGGTGCCGGCCATGATTCGCGGTATTCCACCGGGCCAGCAGGCCGTGACCATGCCCACCGCCGCCTTGGCCGCATACACCGGAGCTGCCATCCCCGTCCTCATCGGTACCGGCATGGCTGCGTCCACGGGGCTGAAACGGGGGGATCGCTTCACACTCCGGTGGCGCGATGACAGCGGTACCTACGATGCCGATCAGGCCGAAGTGGTGAGCATCATGAGCACCGAGAACTTCAAACTGGACAGGGGGCAGTTCTGGGTGCCGCTGGACCGACTGCAGAGCATGACCAACATGGCCGGTGAGGCTTCGTATGTCGTGCTCAACGTCGGCGCCGAGGTCCTTGAAAACCCCGGTGGCTGGCCCACCCGTGACGTGGACTACCTCACCAGGGATATTACCCAAGCGGTGGAGGCTGACCAAGCCTACGCCCGGACGCTCTATGGAATCTTGCTGGCCCTGGCAGGCATGGGTATTTTTAATTCCCAGGCACTCTCGATTTTCCGCCGGAGAAAGGAGATCGGGACGCTGATGGCGCTGGGCATGAACCGGAGCCGGATCATCGCCCTGTTCACCACCGAGGGCGGATTCCATAGTCTGCTGGCGATGGCGCTGGCGGCGGCCTATGGTGGCCCCCTGCTCTGGCTCTCCACGGCCAGCGGCATTCCCCTGCCCTACGATGCTGAGGCCGTGGGGTTTGTCATTGGCAAGCGGCTGATTCCAGCCTATCCCCTGGGACTGCTTATGGGGACAGTTGTGCTGGTGACCGCCGTGGTGACCATCGTGAGTTATCTGCCCGCAAGGCGGATCGCCAAATTGAAACCCACCGAAGCTCTCTCTGGAAGGACCAACTGATGCTGCGTTTCCTTATCAAAGGTGTGCTGCGGGATCGTTCCCGCAGCCTGTTCAGCTTTATCGCCATTGTAATGGGCGTCCTGCTGGCCGTGTTGTTTCGCGGCTTCATGGCGGGCGTATTCGACGACATGCTGCACCAGAGCGCCGTGCTGATGACCGGTCATGTGAAGGTCACCACCCGCGCATGGGTGGATGAAGCTGACATCATGCCCAACGATCTGGCCGTGCTGGACGTGGATTCACTGGTGGCGCAGTTGTCGACGGATTATCCCGAAATGGACTGGGACCCGCGCATTCTGTTCGCCGGGTTGCTGGATGTTCCGGACGATGCCGGCGAGACCCGCGCCCAGGGCCCCATGCTCGGCATCGCCGTGGACTTCCTCTCGCCGGAAGCGGGCGCGCGCCAGGTGGAGCTGTGGGAGTTGGATAGCAGGCTGGTGCGGGGCCGGCTCCCCGAAAGAGCCGAAGAGGTCCTGCTGGGCGAACGGTTTGCCATCCGCCTGGGTATCGAACCGGGGGAGGTGGGCACCTTCGTTGGCGTTACCATGCACGGTGGTTTTGCCACCTACAACTTCCACGTCGTCGGCACGGTGGCGTTGGGGGTGGGCGGCATTGACCAGAATCTGCTGCTTGCCGATCTGACCGGGGCGCGGGCCGCGCTGGACATGGAAGACGGCGCCTCGGCAATCTTCGGGCTGTACAAGGACATGTTCTACGATGACGCCGGCAGCGTCGCCCTGAGCGCGGCCTTCAACGGGTCGCAGGCCGATCCCGAGGACGAGTTCAGCCTGATGATGCAACCGCTGAGGGCGCAAAACAGCCTGGGGCAGATTGTGGACTTCAGCAAAGGCGCGACGCTGGTGATCATTCTCATTTTCATGTTCATCGTGGTGGTGCTGCTGTGGAACCTGGGCCTCATGAATGGACTGCGACGGTACGGTGAATTCGGCGTGCGGCTGGCCATGGGTGAGACTAAAGGTCACGTGTACTGGACCATGTTGGGGGAGTCGCTGCTGGTGGGTATTGCCGCCAGCGTGGTGGGGACGATCCTGGGCCTGCTGGTGGTCTACTATCTGCAGGAGGTAGGCATCGACTACACCACTCTGCTGGAGGACTACGAGATGCCCATTTCCGGCGTGATGCGGGGCAAGATCACCCCCGACTGCTACTATATCGGCTTTATTCCCGGCGTCGTGGCGACCCTGCTGGGAACCATGCTGGCCGGCAGGGGGATCTACAAGCGGCAGATGTCGGAACTTTTCAAAGAGCTGATGCTGGAGTCGTAGTCCGGCGCAAGCCGTAGCCCTCAAGAATCATTTCAGACAAGGAGAATATCCATGCCCAGGTTTTCATTCCTCACCCTCGTTCTGGCCCCCTGGCTCGTGACCGGCGGCCCACTGGTCGGGCAGAGCGATGAGCCGCCCACAGCTGCGGCGCTTATCGAGGCCATGGACGCCAACCTCACCAGCAAGACCCAAATCTTCACCAGCCGGATGGTGGTGCACGGCCGCAGGAAAAGCCGTACCATCGCTTCCCGCAGCTGGGTGCAGGGCACCGACAAGGCGTTCACCGAGTACCTCTCCCCGGCCAGGGAAAAGGGCACCAAGATGCTGAAGCTGGGCGACCGGCTATGGACCTACTCGCCGCAGACCGACCGCATCATCCAGATTTCCGGCCATATGCTGCGGCAGTCCGTGATGGGCTCTGACCTGTCCTACGCGGACATGATGGAGGACGAATCCTTCCTGGACGCCTACGAGGGCAAGGTGGAAGGCTCGGAGATGATTGGCGACCGGGACTGCTGGATCCTGACCCTCACGGCCCGCCGGGAAGGGCAGACCTACCACCGGCGCAGGGCGTGGGTGGACAAGGAGCGCTACGTGCCGCTCCGGGAGGAGCTCTACGCTAAGAGCGGCCAGCTGCTCAAGTCGGCCAGCGCGAAAGAGGTGATGCGGGTGCAGGGCCGCTGGTACCCCCGGGTATGGGTGTTCCGCGACGAGCTGAAGCGCAACAGCCGGGGCACCGAGTGGATCGTGGATGAGATCGTGTTCGACCAGGCCATCCCGGCATCCCGCTTCGCCAAGTCGGGGCTGAGGAAGTAGGGGCTCAAGGTAGCGGGATACGGGTTACCAGTTACGAGTTACCGGGTGCCGGATGTTGGATGTGGGAACCGATACGCATGACCCCCTCCCCCCCTGCCTTGGGTCACTGTCACCGACGGGAAGGGTGGCCCAAAGGTGGCCCGAAACCTCCCGATTCCCGTCCCGAAGCTTCGGGATTCGGGACGGGACAAGTTGCGCGCGGCGAGAACCTCCGCCGCTGGCGGGGCAATGGCAGGCGAGACGGCCACGCTACGCTCACAACGAGAGCAGAGGGGGGCGCCCCTCTCCGTCAACGTAGAGGGCCTCGGTGAAGCCTACGGCGAGCCGGGCCGGGGCAGTCCAGCGGTGAGCCGACCACCGCCTACGCCGGGGTGAAATGTCAAAGAACTGGGATGGAAGGTAGGCCGGCTGCGGCGTGCAGGGAAGGGCGGGGTTTGACGCGGGGGGCCCGCCTCCGGCGAGGCAAAGGGGTGCTCTATTTTAGAAGTACCATCTTGATGGACTTGCTGAACCTGGCCGTGTTGAGCCGGGCGATGTAGAGCCCGCTGGGGAGCTCCGCCCCGGCCGCGTTCTTGCCGTTCCAGACCACCGAGTGGTAGCCGGCCGCCAGGCGGCGTTCCAGCAGCCGCGCCACTTCCCGGCCCATGAGGTCGTAGACCACCAGCCGGGTGGCGGCGTCCTCAGGCAGGCCGAAGCGGATGGTGGTGGCGGGGTTGAAGGGGTTGGGGTAAGCGGGGGCGAGCGAGTAGACGGTGGGGATGGCGGGCTTCCCTTTTTGGAGATAGCCCAAGGCGCTCGCCGTATTGGAGGGACCCGACTCGCCCCCAATGTTCACTGCGGTGGCGTAGTATTCCAGCGAGTACTGCGACGAAGAGTTGAGCACGGCACCGGTGTCCAGGTACGAATTGACGCTGGTTGTGGCGATATTTGAAAACGGCGAAAAGGCATAGCGGCGAAAGACCCGGTAAGATGTGGCGTCCGCAACAGCGTTCCACCAAAGTATTGGCGCTTGACCCTGATTGCCGGCATTGGTGATGACCAGGCCCGTGGGGGCGGGCGGTGGTGGAATCAGGCTGGGATCAATGAAGGCCCGGAACTTGCTGCCGGCCTGGGCATGGAAACCGGGTGATAATGTTATCTTGCTGCCGGCAGCAAATGCGACATCGCCGCTGCTTTCAATAACTAAAGATGGACCACCAGTAATTGAGATCGCTGACTGGTATTGTTCCGTAACGTTATAATTCACGAAAGAAACTCCCCAGGGAATCGAATAATTTTCTAATAATAAATCTTCCCCTCTAAAGTTTTTCAGTATATGTGCTGTTTCGTTGAGCACCCGTGCATTATCAGAAGTGGCGGATGTGCCCATGGGAACGCCGCCATACGGGACCCCAGGATTTGACCAGTATTGTAATCGTGTTAACGAGAGGTTAGATAGTGCCATAATGGTTCTCCAGTTGTCAGGGGGATAGCTGTAGCCATGTCCATATGGGAAAGGATAAGCACTGGTGTCGATATCATGCCTTGCACCTTGAAGATGCCCGATCTCATGCGCGAACGAAAAATTACCCAGAGCACAATCGTAATGCACTAATGCAAAAGATATATTAGGATTCGCCAGAATTGCAGCAGCGCTCCCGCAAAATGCTGAATTATCAACTAATAATATAACTACATCTGCGCGGTGCTCATCGCGGAGATCAGGGACTTCATCCATGTATCCATCGGAAGGATTCACTAGCCGTTCCAGATCAACGGTATAGCTTACCTCGGTGTAAGTAACTTCGTGTACTGCACCAGTGAGCACAACTTCGATGTCGATATTACTGTTGTCATAGGATACATTTGTTTCATCTACAGCACACACGATTAAAGAGATGATATCCCCACCGTATGCCGATTCAGCGGCAGGGGTATATGAAACGAACACCTTTATGGTGTCTTCATGGC
>JADFSS010000075.1 GCA_022560655.1 Candidatus Neomarinimicrobiota bacterium | reverse complement strand
GATGGCCAGGCTATCTTCCCGGAAGCCGGCGCTGAGGTGCTGCCGGTACAGGCGGCTGGCCACCAGGATGCGCCTCACCATCGTACCGGCGTTCTCCGTTGCATTATCCTTCATGAGATCCCGAATGCGGGCAACCAGCGGAGCGGCTTTATCCCAGGCCACAAAGGGTACTTCTGCAGCGCGAGTGGGCGGTTCCTCGTCGCCAAATACATTGGCTTCAACGTCCTCCAGCCGCCAGCTCACGCGTGCGCCCTCGTTTTGTAGCAGTCGGTAGAGGCCCGCCGGTGCGTCCGGCGTCCGTGCCACCACCTGGCACCAGGCCAGAGCGGTCCGGATGGCCGGCAGGCGGAAGAAGTCGACGCTGTTCACCTGACTCGCTACATCGTGCTGGGCCAGCCGGGCGACAATTTCAGCCGCCTGACTGTTCGTGCGCACCAGGACGGCGAGCTCATCGGGGCGGCGCTCCCCCCTGCTCACCAGACGATGGATCTCGGCGGCTACGTAGTCGGCCTGTGCACGTGTTGAGCCCACTGCCAGCACCGGGGCGGCCACGACCCTGGCGCGCGGTGTGGTTCTTGATGCCGTGAGGCGCTTGTCGTGCCGGCGCGTGTTATGACTGATCACGGCATTGGCCAGGTCCAGGATGGACTGGGTGGATCGGAAGTTCTCAGCGAGGATAATCTCGGCATAGTCGGGTTGGTCCCGATAGCGCTGTCTGAAATCGCGCAGGTTGTAACTGCCGGCGCCCCGGAAGCGGTAAATGCTTTGGTCGTCGTCTCCAACCACTGTGACGCTATGATGCCGTTCGGCCAGCCGCGCCACAATCGTGTTCAGGGCAAAATTGTTGTCCTGAAACTCGTCCACGACGATGGTGGCGTAGCGCTCCTGAAGAACACCCAAAACTTCCGGCCGCGAGGCAACCAGCCGCCAGCATTCATAGATCATATCGCCGTAGTCCACAAGCCCGGCCGCGGCCTTCCAGCGCTGGTACAGGGGGAAGACGGCGCAGTGATCCAGCAGCTGCCGGTGCGCCTCCAGCTCGTCATCTTCCTCCCCATTATCTGGCCATTGGATGTCACCTTGCAGCAGCTGCGGAAACTGATCGGGGATGATAAGTTCCTCCCGCAGGCGGTCAAAAAAGCGCTGAAAGGCCCGGATGGCGCGACCTGGTTCGCGTCGAAACACCACCGATTGCAGGTCGGTGAGGGCTGGGAAGTGCTCCCGCAGAATGAACAGGGCGTCGCCCACGGTCATCAACTGACGGGTCCGGAAGTCGGGGTTGAACTCCAGCACCGCCTGGTAACAGAAGGCGTGGAAGGTTGTGGCGGTGAGGCCCGCCTGTCCGGTCAAAACTCGTATCCGGTTGCGCAGCTCATCCGCTGCCTTGTCGGTGAAGGTCAGTGCCAGGATTTTTTCCGGCGGCACGTCCCGGTGCTCGATTAGGTAGGCGATTCGCCGGGTCAGCATGGCCGTCTTGCCGGTGCCGGCCCCAGCAATGACCATCAACGGGGCCAAGGGGTGCTGGACGGCTTCCAGCTGCCGGGGTGTCAAAGCCGGCAGCGCGGATGCCCCTCGTCTGTATCCGGACTTTCCGGCCATCAGGCGAGCACCCAGAGGAGGCCCAGCACCGCGCCGCTGGCCGTGCAGGCCAGGTTGACCGCATCATTGTCCAGCCACCGCCAGCCGCTGTGCACCGCGGCGTCCTCTCCGGCAGCGGCCAGTTCCTCCACCACCGCTCCGGTTCCAGGATTCAGGTAGCGCACCTGCAGCGTGGCGCCCAACAAGCTGTCCAGCAGTGCCGCCGTGAAGCCGATGAGCGTAAGGGCCACCCCATCGGCCACGGCGACGACGGCGGGTTGCAGGACGATGCCCACGGCCCCGAGCGTGCCGGCGCCAGCGAGACTACCGGCGGTGCCCGCGAGGGTCAAGCCGCCGGAGGCGCCCAGGTCCACGTACTGCCGGGTCACGATGTCCCGGGGCTGACCGCCCAGCCAACCGCCGATTTCCGTGGCCCAGGTATCCGCCGTGGCCGCCGCCAGAGCAGCGAGGAACAGCAGGTAGAGCGCCTCCACTTGCCATAGTCCGTACGCTAGAGCCAGCGCCAGGGGGACGCCGCCGTTGGCCGTCACCTGCACGAGATTGCGGCGGCCGGCATGGGGACGGGGGCTGGCGGGGACGGCGCTGTAGCGGAGGCGGGTGAGAGCGGAGCTCAGTCCGAAAAACGCCACCAGGGGCAGGACCCAGTCCCAGCCACCGGCGGCAAACACCAGCAAACCCAACGCCCAGGCGGTGAGAGCGCCGCTGAGGTCCAGAGCCCGCATGCGCGTGGCCAAAGCCAGCAGCAATGCCGATCCCCCCGCCCAAACGGCGACGGCCAGCCAGGCGTCGGATGGGAGCAGCCGCAGCAGCGCCACAAACAGGCCCACCGACAGGGGCACGCTAAGGTTGTCGGACCCGCGTTTGGATTGGGCTTCAGCCACGGTGGCCAGTGCGGCCCCCGGCAGGGCGGCCATCAGCAGCTGTGGCCATTCAAGGGCCGGCGCGCCAGCGAGCGGCACCAGCACCAGCAGGCCGGCCAGGACGAGCAGTGCGGAGGCCGCCAGCATGGTCATCGAACCCGCCAGCGTTTTGGGATCGTGCCACAGGGTAAACGTGGTCCTGCCATAGCGTTGGCCTATGACCGCCGCCAGAGGATCAGCAATAGCCAGCACCAGCAGGCCGACCATGAGCGCCACCGGGTCGCGATGCCAAAACAGGGCCACCAGCAGGGTGTAGGCCAGGGGATAGGCCACGGTGCCGTAGCTGTCCCGCCGGATGCCGTGGAGTGCCTGGAGCTGGCCCCGGCGCAAAGCCAGCAGGTTGATGGCCGCAAACAACACCCCTGTGAGCAGGGGAAAGAAGGGGCCCCGAAACAGGAAGGGCGTCAGCAGCATGACTGCGCCCACCGCTCCGTGCACCAGCTGGCGCGTGCTCCCCGCTCGCAGCTGGGTTTTTCGGGCCAACAATTCTGCCCAGGCCAGGAGCAAGAGGATTGAGCCCAGCAGGAGCACCCAGGTGAGGAACGGGGTGGCGAGGAGGGGCCAGAAGGGCATGAACAAAGGTAAAGCGGGATTGGCCGGGCTGTCAATGGAGTGCGCGAAAGGGGCTGCAGGTATCCTATTTTTGGTCTTAACCTTCACCCCCCGTCCGCGTCTTAAGGGTGCGATGCATGCAAGAGGACCGAGAGCTCATTGCCCAATTTCTGCGCGGCGACCAGCGCGCCTTCGACCAGCTGGTGCTGCGCCATCAGGAACGCGTGCGGCAATTCATGTACCGCGCCACCGGCAACGAGGAAGACACCCATGACCTGGCCCAGGAAGTATTCATCAAGGCGTACCACAACCTGCATCGGTTTCGCGGTGACAGCGAGCTCTCCACCTGGCTCTATCGCATCTCGTCCAATGCCCTCAATACCCACTTCCGCCGCCAGCGACTGCGTACCTGGCTTCCGCTGGGTGATGCGGCCGAACCGGTCACCCAGGGCTCGGACGAGGATAGGCAGGATCAACGGCGGCGGCTCCTGGCCCAGCTGCCCCGGCTATCGGCCCAGGAGCGCCAGGTGGTGATCTTGAGGGCCCTGCAGGAACTTTCCGTCGCAGAAACCGCGAGCATCGTGGGTACGTCGGAAAATGTGGTGAAGGTGGCCTACCACACGGCCAAGAACAAGCTGAAAGGACTCCTTTCCGGTGATTGATACTTCGCGGCAGCAGCCGGATTATTCCAGCGGCGAGGAGTTCCTGCGCACGCTCAGGGTGACCCTCAAGCGCCGCCACCGCAGGCGCGCCGTGCTGGGCTCGCTGGCCGCCTCAGTCGGCGCCGTGCTGCTCTTTACGATCTCGCTCACGGCCCTGCAGCAGCACTCCGATAACGCGCTGTGGGAAAGCTACCTGCTGGGCGACGTTGCACAGCCGGTGGCCGCTGAGGTACTGGACGAGGCCAGCTGGGAGCTTTACCTTGAGTCGCTACTTTTGGAGGACGATCTGGATCGGCTGCTGGACGGGATTGTGGGTCTCGATGCGGGAGAGGACTGGCTCCAAACTATTCAATTGAAGGGGTAGCTGATGAACGTGCATCCGCTGTTACGGATAAAGTTGCTCTGGCTAACCTGCCTGCTCATCGTGGCAGCGCCGTTGGCAGCTCAACTGGCGCCGGTTACCGGAGCGGGTTTTGGCGGTGGCCCATCCGCGCCAGGATTTGATCGGGGACGGCTCATGATGGACGGTACGGACCAGCGTCAGCGTTTACGCCGGCAGCGGAGACGGGGGGGCCGGTGGCAACCTGAGCGCCGGCGGGAGCGGCTCAACACGTTGAAAATGTGGAAAATGAC
This sequence comes from Candidatus Neomarinimicrobiota bacterium, assembly GCA_022560655.1. Classification (NCBI taxonomy): domain Bacteria; kingdom Pseudomonadati; phylum Fidelibacterota; species Fidelibacterota bacterium. The sequence continues at coordinate 4,931 of JADFSS010000075.1, read as the reverse complement.
GGAGTACCTGGAGCTCACCGAGTCGCAGGCCGAAAAGTTCTTCCCCCTGCACCGCGCTCACCAGCTGCAGGTGGAGGAGCTGAGCCAGCGCCGACGCCAACTGTATGAGGACCTGGAGGGCAAGATCCGGGAGGGCGTGATCGAGGCGCGGGATATCGACCGTTTTGTGGAGGCCAAGGCGGAGATCGAAAAATCGCGTTTTGATCTGCAGGCCTTGCACGTGAAGTCCATGGCCCGTGTCCTGAGCGACGGTCAGCGGGCAAAATTCGTTGTGTTTGACGACTATTTCATGCGCCAACTCAGGCGCGGAATCGAGGACGAATTCCCCCGGGGCGGGCCACACCCGGCGCCCTGACCCGAAGCCATCCCAGAGGGTGAGCTCCCCCGGCGCCTGCGCCGCGACCCCGGGACTGCTCCAGCGCCGCTGCGGGACTTTCCGGGCCGCTGCAAGTCCCCTGGAACCACCACCACCTGAACCCTGACAAAAAGGGGTGCCACCGAGGGCGTGAACAAGCCTTAAATTCACGTACCGCATGGCTCCAGCGCTCGACGGCGCAAGCAGGAACTCGCCTTCCGGGCTTCCCGGTTTGGGAGCAGCTATCCAGGCCGGGACCTGAGTGGGCGCTGCCCGGCTCCCATCGCTGGCTCCGGCAGCGCCTAGGCGTCAGCGGCTGGCTAGTTCCTTGCAGACGTCCACATATCCGGGATAAATTTTCCAAACTGGTATGGATTCGATTCGCCTATACAATATCAAGCTTTATGCCCACCACGGTGTCGCGCGCCAGGAACAGGAGCTCGGCCAGCGCTTTGAGCTTGATATCGAGCTGTTCGCCGATCTCACCGCCGCCGCTCGGCAGGACGACCTGGCCCAAACCCTGGACTACGACGCCGTCTACCACGCGGCCTGTAGCGCTTTCACTGCCCAGAGCTGCAAACTGCTGGAGCACGCCGCCTGGCAGGTGCTCGCCGCGCTGTTCGACCAGTTTCCCGCTGAGCGGATCACGGTGCGGGTGCGCAAGCCTGCCGTCCCCATCGACGGCATTCTGGATGGGGTCGAGGTAGAACTGTCGCGCAGCAGGGGGGAGTTGGCCGGTGGCTGAGCGCGCCGTGCTGGGGCTGGGCTCCAATGTAGGCCGGCGGGAGGCGCAGCTGCACGACGCGGTTGCGCGCCTGAAGCGGGTGGCGGGAATCCGCGTCAGCGCGGTGAGTGCCATCTATGAATCACCTCCGGTGGAAATCTCCATAAAGCAGGGGGATTTCCTGAATCAGGTGGTTGTGGTCATGACCGGGCTGGAAGCCCGGGAGCTGCTGTCGGCTTGCCAGGCAATTGAGGATTCGATGGGCCGACCCCGGCAGCATCCATGGGGAGCCCCCCGAACCATCGACATCGATCTCATCACCTGGGGCGATCGGGTCATGCAGGAACCCGCTCTGGTGCTGCCCCATCCCCGCTATACCCGGCGGGGGTTCGTGCTGCTGCCGCTGGCGGAAGTGCTGCCCGACTTTCGTGATCCCAGCACGGGGCAATCGGTCCGACAGTTGCTGGATAAGTGCCAAAATACGGCGGACGTCAGGATCTGGGGCGCGCTCACTGAGGCGCAGTAATGGGTAAGGTGTTCGTCATTGCCATTGAGGGGCCCATCGGGGTGGGCAAGACCAGCCTTGCCGAGCTGGTGGCGGAGCGTCTGGATGCGCGGCTGGTGTTGGAGGAGTTCGACGAGAATCCCTTTCTGAATGAATTCTATAAGAACCCTGAGCGGTACGCCTTTCAGACCCAGTTGTGGTTTCTGCTGTCCCGCTACCGACAGCAACAGGAGCTGCAGCAGCTGGACCTATTCGCACCCCTGCTGGTCACCGACTACATGTTCAAGAAAGACCGCCTGTTCGCCACCCTTACCCTCAGTGACAAGGAGCTGGCACTGTACGACAAAGTGGCCAGTCTGCTGGAACGCGATTTGGCCAACCCTGACATGATTGTCTATCTCCAGTCGGAGACGGACCGGCTCATGGCCAATATCCAGAAACGCAACCGGCCCTACGAACTCGGCATGGACTGGAAGTATCTGGACGCCTTGAATCAGCACTACAACGAGTTCTTCTTTCGCTACGACCAGGGCCCTGTGCTGATCATCAATGCCAATGATATCGACTTCGTGAACAAGCCTGGTGATTTCGAGGAGATCATCAACTTTATTCGTGAGCCCGTCAGTGGTACCCGGTTCTTTAATCCGGCAGGAAGCGAGTGAGCTGGGACGGTGCGGACGCTGCTTGTATTTCTGCTGCTGGCCGTGCTGGTGTGGCTGCTGCAACGCCTGGGCCGCACCCTGCGCTCATATGGACCGAAGCAAGATCCCAAAACCCCCACCCCACCTGAGGAGCAGAAGATTATCGATGCGGAGTTTGAAGACGTCTCCCAGGAAGACTCCGAGGAGGATTAACCCGTGCTGGCGGTGCGCATACATGAGCACGGCGGCCCGCACGTCCTGGCCCTCGACAGCCTTCCGCCCCCAGGACCCCCGGGGGAGGGCCAGGTGACGGTGGCCATGCGGGCAGCAGGGTTGAACCACCTGGACCTGTGGGTGCGCAACGGCTTGCCCGGGATGCGCCTGCCCCTGCCGCTGACCATGGGCAGCGATGGTGCCGGAACAGTCCTGGCCGTGGGCCAGCATGTGGCTGGCGTTGCGGTGGGCGATGACGTTGTCATCCAACCGGGCGTGTATTGCGGCAGCTGCCCGGCATGTCTGGCGGGCAGGGAGAATATGTGCGCCAAGTTCGGGATTCTGGGCGAGACCCAGGACGGCGTTCAGACCGAACTGGCCGTGGTCAGCGCAGCCAACGTGGGCCCAAAACCCGCCGCCCTCAGTTTCGAGGAGGCCGCCTCCGTGGTGCTGGTCTTCATGACCGCCTACCAGATGCTGGTCAGACGGGCTGACCTGCGGCCCGGAGAAACCGTGCTGGTGATCGGGGGCAGCTCTGGTGTGGGAGCCGCCGCCATCCAGATTGCAGCGCACCTGGGAGCCAGAATTATCGCCACGGCCGCAGCGGGGGCCAAAACCGATTTTGCCAGGGAGCAGGGCGCCCATGAGGTCGTCGATCATTATCAGGAGAACTGGTACCGGCAGGTGTTGGAGATCGCCGGTCCGGACAAGGTCAGCGTGGTCTGCGAGCACGTGGGCGCGGCCACCTGGGACCAGTCGGTTCGGACCATGGGGCTGGGTGCGCGGCTGGTGGTGTGTGGAGCAACGACCGGCAGCTCGGTGACCATCGACCTGCGGCATGTCTACCGCAAACAGCAAACATTCTTGGGCTCAACCATGGGCGATATGGCTACCTTTCAGGCGGTTCTACGGGGGTTTGAGGCGGGCGACTATCGCCCCATTGTGGATCGCGTCTTTCCGCTGGCAGAAATTGCGGCGGCGCACGGTTATCTCGAGGGCAGTCAGCAGCGCGGCAAAGTGGTGGTCTCCATAACGGCGGACGCAAACTCATGAAGGAGGGCTAGGCCAGTGGCCCGGTTTGAAAAGCACGTCTTTGTATGCGTGAATGAACGGCCGCCGGGCCACCCCCGGGGCTGTTGCTATGAGAAGGGTAGCACGGACATCAGGACCGCTTTCGTGAAGGGCCTTGCCCAGCGGGGCCTGAAGGGTGTCGTCCGGGCCAATAAATCGGGCTGCCTGGACGCCTGCGAAATGGGGCCTACCGTGGTCATTTATCCCCAGGGGGTCTGGTACCTGGGGGTGACACCCGATGACGTGGATGAGATCGTGGACACCTCGGTTATCGGTGACGGCATCGTGGAACGCCTGGTAGCTAAACCCGAGCACTGGGATCGGTTGCGCCAGATTAGAGCGCAGCGGGCTGGCCAGGCCGAAATCGCAACAGCCAAAGGAAATATATGACGACAGGACTTACGCGCAGCATCGTATCGGTGCTCTGTCTGGCGGTCCCCCTGCTGGCCCTGGCCCCGGATTCTGGCGACGAGAAAAAAAGGGTCCGCGACGCGGGCTTTGGCATCTCATTCTCCAGCGGGCAGTCGCTGTTCTATACCCGGGCCACTGACCCCTTCCGCAGCAACCACGCTTACTGGGCGGTGGGTTTTCACCAGGAAGAGAGTGGCATCGCCCTCAGCTTCTTTAATCCGTACACGGGCACCACTCAACGAAACGCCTCCCGGAAATATTATCTGGAGTTGAGCTCGGGCTGGCGCCACCTGTTGTTCCGGGAGAGCCTGGCAGGGGGATTTTTCCCGCATACCGTGCTGGAATTGGGAGCATCAGGATATTTGGCCCAGGAAGGCAGCCTGGGAAATCTGTTTGCTGAGGTCTCATTCAGATGGGCCCCCATTTTGCAGGCGGGTGTGGGGGCTTCGATTTACACGGGTACTGCTATTTACCGCATCGAAATGGGCTATCAGGCCACCGTGACTTCGTTCACCAATGATTTATTTCCCAAGTACGGGGGCGTCTATCTGAAGGTCGTCTATTCCAGTGGGCAGAAGCCGCGCTAGGGCCAACCCACAATGGTTGCATCGCGGCGGTAGTTGCCTGCCCTCCGGCGCCTCTGATTATGTGCCCGCCGGAACACAGAAATCGCTGCAAGTGAATCTTGGTTTGTCCTTAAGCCTTAGGACTTGGGCGCCAGTTATATAATGTATCACTTTAAGTATTGAGTTAGGCGATGATGCTGAACTCGGTTGGCGCTGGTCGTTGGGAGACCGTCCCGGCGTAACAGCATGTATATATCCAATCTCACCCTGCACGGCTTTAAATCCTTTGGGCAGCGTACGGCACTGAATTTTGGCGAAGGCATCACCGGGGTGGTGGGACCCAACGGCTGCGGCAAAACGAATATCGTGGATGCATTGCGGTGGGTATTAGGGGAGCAGAAGCAGAGCGTATTGCGCAGTTCCCGCATGGAGGAGGTCATCTTTC
>JADFSS010000074.1 GCA_022560655.1 Candidatus Neomarinimicrobiota bacterium | reverse complement strand
AGGGAATTGCTTCCTCTCACATCACCGGGGTTATTAGTGACAAAAAGATCCAGATCGCCGTCGTTATCCATATCACCCCAGGCACAGCTCCAGGAATAGCCACCATCATTTACAATATTCCCAGCAAGGATTCTCTCGAAGGTGCCGTCGCCATTATTTTGATATAGAAAATTGTCTTGGCTTTCAAATGAAGAACCATTTGTTACAAATAAATCTAGATCACCATCGTTGTCATAATCGGCCCAACTAGCGCCCATTGACATTCCACCATCGTTGACAATAGCACCTGTAGTAATTTTGGTAAAGGTCCCATCTCCATTGTTGGTGTATAAGAAGTTATCCACATTTACGTCACTACCATTTGAAACAAATAAGTCTAAATAGCTGTCACTGTTGTAATCGCCCCAACTTCCATTATTTGATGAGCCATTATCAGTCACAATTCGTCCAGTAGTGATTTTTGTAAAGGTCCCGTCTTTGTTGTTGTGATACAGGAGATTACGTCCTGCCGTTGTAATGAACAGGTCTAAATAACCATCGTTGTCATAATCACCCCAGCTGGGATTGCCACCAATGTCAGCTATGATAACTCCCGCTGTGATTCTGGAAAATGTGCCGTCTCCATTATTCGCGAAGAGCAAGTTGTTTGCTTCCCCAGAACACACGATAAGATCAAGATCACCATCATTATCGTAATCTCCCCAGCTAGCTGCGATACTTGAGACGGCGGCATCCGCGATTGCCCCTGAAGTCAATTTTGTAAAACTACCATCCCCGTTATTCCTGAACAGGGAAGAAATCCTGTCAGCAACATTCGCGACGAACAAATCAATATATCCATTGTCATTGTAATCTCCCCAAGCGGCGCCGTAGGTCGGAGCACCTTCATTAACGATATTGCCAGTATTGATTCGGGTGAAAGTCTGGCCGAAAAGAACTCCGCTGAGGAGTAATACGGTTGAGAGGATCAGGGTGTGCGCTTTCATAACAGGTTCCATCCTATTTGATAGTCTTTCCGGACATGGGCACCACTGAATGGTTCAAACACCGCGAGCAATATCGACAGATCGATAGTTCGAGTTTGTCATGAAAATGTCATGCAATGGTAAAGGGTTGGCTTTCACCCGATTTCCCCTTGCACAGGTAGAAGTAAGTGCCAATGCCCTTCAGGCGCTCGTCAGAATCTCGAGGGACTTACAGATGTGGTGGCCTCCGCCCAGGGAAGCACCACGGAGAAATCGATCGGGACAATGACCAGTGCCTTAGCGGCACGGCGCTGGCTTTTAACAAAACCCTTGAGAATTGTCCAGCAAAAGGCAACAACAAAAAGATACAATGTTTTAGGGAGTTTGTCCAGATAGTACGCCCTGTCTACTTGAAGACCCCTTCCCGAAGGCATAGAAATTTCAATGCTTCCAACGGGCGCCCATGTCGCCAAACCGACGGTCCGGCGACCTGCCGACAGTAGGATTGGCAGCGTGTCCGGCAGGTTCCGGGTGGCAGGCAATTTCAAGCCTGAAGGGTTGGCTTTTGCTACTTCAGCAGCACCCCCGTCTACGGCGGGACTACTCTGACACTTACTTTAGCAGTAGCATCTTGATGGACTTGGTGCAGTCGGGCAAGACGACCCGGGAGATGTAGCTGCCCGGCGCAGGTCCGTGCCCGCGCCTGCCTTCTACCCGCTCAAGACTTGGCGAACCTCCGCCTCCGTCATGTTGGTGCGGATCTCATCCAGGTACAGGATCTCAATGACAACCTTATCGATTTCGGAGTAGCTCGTGGTGTTGGTGAAGCCTTGGTAGAATATGCTATCCCGGTAGCGGTTTGAATCTCGCATCAGTCCCAGGCTCTGAGTGAGCTCCTCCCTCAGCAGGTGCGAACGCACCGTCTGCGTAATGAGCTCGTCCGTGGCGATCAGGATTCTGGTAAAGGTCAGCTCGCCGTCGCCATTCCACTGCACCCAAAAGAAGCCGTAGTTCAGGGGTACATAGTTCGGCTCGATCTGGCTGAACTCTTCTTCGGGGAGAAAGTGAATCTCCACGTTGGGCTGCTCCTCCACTTCCCTCAGGCTGACCCCGTCAATGATGCCGTTAAGCTCTTTGAGCACATCGTCCAGAGTCTTCATGTCCGTATCGCTGGGCGTCCCCATCAATTTGATCTTCAGGTCCTGCCGCCACTTCCTGATGACCGGTTGGACGTCGCCGTATTCCGTGCCCAAGGCAATCTCCAGAAAGTAGTCGATCTCCTCCTCCGTGTAGCCCGAGCGGGTAACCGGGGATTCGCAACACAATAGCGTCGTCAGCAGAAGCGTCAGGAGTATGAATCTGTAACTAACCCTGCTCATTCCTACCGCCACGCTTGATCGTATTGCCGGTATCAAGCCGCCGTAGCTTCCCGTACGGCCTGCCTGAGGAGAGCATTCAAGGCTCGATCCTCGTAGGACATGTTTTCTACGACGGTCCTCATTTGCGCCGAAAGGCGCTGATAACCCCAGACGCAGCGCCGCAGGGTTTCTTCCCGCCCAGTGCGGGCGTAGTAAAGGGGCAGATTCACATCGAAATAAGAGATCGCGTCGGCGTCCTTGAGGCGGTCGGCCCGCGGGTCGCCACCAACTTCATGCAGGCAAACAAGCCGATATACTTCTGCCGTTATGTCGCTTGCAACCCCGCACTCCGCCATGATTTCCTTGAGAATGACGGCACTATTCCGGGCGTGGGCAGCTTTGAAAGCGTTGTAATCCGCATAGTCGGCGCGCTGGACTTTACGGTCTTCCACAGCCCGGTCGATGTCATGCCCCAGTGCGGCAATCTGTAACGCCTCATCGGCATCAGGTTCGAGCTTGAGCAACCATTGCAACGTATTTTCGGCATGGCGCGGGTCCTCCGGTACTTTGGAACCCGCGATCAGTACCCTGATCCGTTGCTTCGTGTTTACGATGCTATCCCCGGTCACGGCTCACCCACACACGACGGACAGTCTCCACATTCATCAGGGCGGCAATAAGCAACAGTATCGCAAAAGGCTGGTTGAGCAAGGCGCCCAGGAAAATGAGGAACACCCGGATATCGCGGCCTATACGCCAGCTTTTGCCGCTGGCGAAGTTGCGCTGCATAAGGCGGTCATACTTATCAGCAGTATAGCTCAGCATGAATGAGCCGATGATCGCCAGAAAACCGGCGAACAGGACCAGCGAACCGGCGCCGCCGGCAAAGGCGTGCCAGGTCAGTCCGAACAATAGAAACGCATCGGCATAGCGATCGAGTACGGCATCGAACCAGCGTCCGTAGTCGCTTTCCTGGAACTTGATCCGCGCCACCTCACCATCGCATCCATCGATAATGGAGGCAAACTGAGCGAGAACCCCACCGGCCGCCAGGGCTGGGTAGCCGCCCAGCGCGAACAGCACCGCAGCAAGTATTGAACCGGAAAACGACAGCAGCGATATCTGGTTGGGCGTGATGGGGAACCGGCACAGGATACGGGAAATGCGCACCGATATGGGCCGGTTCAAATACCTGGACACCGGGCCGTCATTAGGTTTATGACGTAATTGGGTCAGCAGAACGCGCTCCCCTTGGGCCAGTGTTTTGGGATCATCCACATCCAGCCAGAACCGGCCAGCAATGTCCATGACGTTGACCCGGCCTGCGCCAGCCAGGCGACGCACACCGCCGGACAGGCTGGTATCGCCCTGATCCGTTGCACTGCGCTCCAACGCTTCGAACAGGGCCGGGGTACACAAGAAGATGCCGGTATCAAAACCGTTGAAATCCGCCAGACCTTTGCCGATAGCCACGAGTTTGCCGTCCTCGTGCCGCACCCGGGTGACATCATTCATATCGACGAGCTTATTGGCCATATTGATGTCAATGGCGAGAGTGACGGTGCCCGGGTCCTGAGATTGCTGCATCAGTTCCCGCAGAATTCCGGGATCGAAAAGATGATCCGCCATCAACAGGAGGAAAGGCTCGCTCAGGTACTCCTTGGCTTTGAGCACTGATACTCCGTTACCCTGCTCAAAGTCATCGTTATTAATGTGAGTAACGGTAATGCCGCAACGAGCGGCCAGCCCGTCCAGAAACGGGCGCACCTGCTCACCGTTGTAACCGCTGACCGCGTAAAACTCCTCGATGCCCGCCTGGATAGCGGAGCGGATGACCCGCTCGATGAGCGGTACCCCCAGCAGGGGGATAAGGGGCTTGGAGTTACCCCTCCGCGAAAGTCGGCTGCCCTTCCCGGCGGCGAGGATCAAGCATTTCATCCAGTTCCCTTGCCCTCATTTCATGCCCAGAACGGGCTTGATTGGTGCGTTAATACTTAAGAGACGCGCAAATAGGATTTCGATCAATGATAAAGCAGTTGCGCCCGGAAGTCAAGGCGTGTGCTTAACTGAACCAGGGGCCCAGCGCCGTATCCGGTTCCGTATCCGGCTGTGGGTGGGGTTCTTTGCGGGAGTTTGCGCGATAAGGTGATGGCTGGAAAGTCGCCGGCCAACGACAAGATTCAGTGGTTCCCATGGACAAATTTGGTTGTAGCCCGTATGGGAATCGAACCACTGTTCTCAGAATGAAAATAAGGTGACAGCTGGTCGAGAAACCCAAAGCCGTAATCGGCCCGTATCCGGGAATATGACTTTTGTTTTGATTTCTTGCTACTTCAGAAGCACCATCTTGATGGACTTGGTGTAGTCTGAGGTGACCAATCCCGGGCGTTTCACTGTATAACCACCGCCGTCGTTCAAGTGCGTCTGACGATTGCGAGCTGAGCGGCCCGGCAAATAAACGCACCTATTCATCGCTCGCTTGGCCCGATCCGCTCCAGCGAGTGGTTATGCGGCCTCCTAACTCCTAATAGACGGGCGGAAACATGAAGTAGGTTCGGTCTGCATAGCTCCTCCAATCCTCCCCGAACTTCTCCGCCAGAGCTGCATCCTCCAGCCTCGCGACATAGATCGCTGACGGAATCAGTAGGAAGAGCGTTCCGACTATGCCCCAGACACTCGTGAGACCAATAGCAAGCCCCATGATCAGTATGATGTCGCCGAGATAATATGGATGCCGGACTATTCTATATGGCCCGTCTGTCGCCAAAGCCTCCACCCCGGTTTGAGCCTTGCTTCGGGTTGCACGCCACAGATAGACACCCGAGTAGATTAGCAGGAACAGCCCAAATGCGAAGATTGAAGAGCCAACAACTTGCAGAATCCGTGTGGGCCTAGCGATGCCGTATCTCGTCAGAACTATCAGGACAATAAGGAGCAGCTCAAGCCCGTTATGCGCCCCGCAAATCAGGTTGTATCTCTTCAATGTCCCCATCCCGAGTGACCTATTCCATTATCGAGGGCGCCGACTCCTGATACCGCAGACGTCGTCAAAGACAAAGCCATAAAACTAGGATACATGGAAGTACGAGAGGCGTGTTTGGACTGCCAGGCCGCAGAACGGCTGTGAGCTGAGCGGCCCGGCTGGTCAATACGCGAATTCGCGGAGTGCCGAGGCCGGGTCCGCTCCAGCGAGACGTTCAGTGGCACCTGATCAAACCGACTACCTCGTAGCGTCAAAGTCGATGAGCTCAACCCTAAAGCCTACTTCCTCATCGATGGTATATTTATCGGCATCAAGCTCGACGCTTGACGGGTATCCTAACTCAGAGTCATAGTCAACGACAATCTCATATGCCTCTTGATCAATGGCTGCGTCGATTTCATCAAACAGCTCTTCAACCGTCAAATAGTATTCCCAGCGAGCAGCGTCCACCGGCTCATCGGTGGTAACCTCAGATACGGCTACGATACGCTTGTTTTGCACTTGGATAATTACGGGTGCAGTGATCTCCTGGGGACAGAAACAAATGCGTTGGAAGTCGTATTTGTAAGCGAGGATGCTGTGGCTATCCCAGAGCTCACGATTGACTTGCAGCTCACGCCGGAGTGGGTCCACTTCATGTGTGCAGCCGTAAAACAGCATTAAGGTGAGTCCGAAAAGACCACCACGCAACAAAGAACCTAGTGGCCGAAGTTGGTTTATCCTCGTAATCCGCCCCTTGTAGGGGTCCGGCCCGCTCAATACCATGTTAGACCATCATTGGTATTCACCACCGAATCTTGCTCGTGCTTGCTTTCCTCTCCCCAATGAAATCAATCGCGTTTTTCGGCCTCCTGTACCAACTCTTCTGCCGTGAACGGGCCCAGGACATAGGTGTCCGTGTGCGAACTGATGAACTGGCGAAACTCCAACGAAGCGCGCATGCCGGTGGCCATGCCCTTTTTCTTTGCCAGTTTATCAAACTTTTTTCCAATTTTCTCCTGCTCTGCCGCTTCAGGCTGCACGGCGATAACGATGTAATCCCAACTCGCACCGTCCTGGTGGGCAAACCATTGCGTCGCGGGAGCGCCGGCTTCTTTGTCGACAGCCTCCTGCTGAGCGAACCATTTGAGAAATTGCAGATGCTGGCCAGGCGCAACGTGATACGTAGACACGAGATGTTTTACAGGCTTCTGCTCTGCAGATTGAGCTCGCACGTTGGCAGTAAATCCGCCGAAAGCCATCAGATACCCGAGCATCATTATCAGATTATGCTGGTGTTTCATCTTGACCTCATTTTGTTCGTGAGTTTAGTTCGGTCCATTAAAATATCAGTTAGCGGGAAGTTTGGGCCGGCGGGTCCAGACCGCCACCTGCCGGCAATACACTGCTTCGCCGCTCCGTACCCCTGGAAGCGCTTGGGCTCGGCAGTTAAGGTGTACAGTCCGGATTGTTCTGACATGAATTGACGCCGTGGTCGGGTCAAATATACGCGCAATGTGACGGGATAGCAAAAGCCCTCAGGGCGATCACCCTGACGCGAGACTGCAGGTCCGGCGACCTACTGAGAGTAGGATAGACAGCGTATCCGGCAGGTATCCGGGTGGGGGGCGATATCAGACCTGAAAGGCGGGCTCCCCTTACTTTAGCAGCACCCCCGCCTACGGCGGGACTACTTTGACACTTACTTTAGCAGCAGCCCCGCATTCTGCAGGACGAAGGCCACCGCCTCCCGATGGATCGGGACAAGTTGCGGCGGGATGGAATGTCAAAGAGCTGTACGGGAAGGTAAGCCGGGGGCGGCGCGGACGGAAGGGCAGGGATTGACGCGGGGGAGGGGGGCACCAACTCTTGACGGATCGGGACTAGTTGTGGCGGGACAGGGAGAACGGGCTACTTGTGTTGGATATCTAGCCGCGCAGGGGCAGCCTGATGCCGCCGGGCCGAGAAAGTGCCGCAGCGGGTGGTCTGAGGCCAGCCCTCCGCCGGGCCGACCAGCGTTCCTAGGTTACCTGCACCCCATTCCAGAAGGCCACGTAATTCTTGATCTCCAGGGCGGCCGGGCTGGGATCGGGATAGGTCCAGGCCGCGGAGCGGTTCACGTCGCCGTTGACCACCACATCGTAGTAGCTGGCCAGGCCCTTCCAGGGGCACACGCTCTTGTTGGAGCTGGCCCTAAAATGCTCCGATCGCAGAGCGTCGGGCGGGAAGTAGATATTGCCCTCAAGGGAGATGGTATCAGCGCTTTCCGCGATGACCGTGTCGTTCCATTTTGCCTGATGCATCACTTGCTCCATTCTTTTGCCCTAATTTTAGCGTGTCGGTGGCAAGAAAATTGTCGGCCAGGAGGCGCGGAGTGGGGGTGATAGTGGCGGGCAGGCGACACTTAGAGAATGAAGAATCGGCCAACGGATAATCAGCCGCTGGCCAGCTTCGCGAGCCGGGTTACGGGCGCGCAAGCTACCTGGGTGTCAGGCCCTGCGCGGGCGGGATTACTTCAGCATGATCATCTTATGTGATTTCACAAATTCTCCGGCTTCGATTCGGTAATAATACATGCCACTGGAAACGGCTCTGCCAAGATCATCTTTACCATCCCACTCAATCGTATACGTACCTGCCGGTTGTCTATTATTTTCAATTAGAACACGCACTCTTTGCCCCAGCAGATTAAAAATCTGCAATTTCACAGCCGTGGTTTTGGGCAGGGCGTAACTTATTTTGGTCGTGGGATTAAATGGATTGGGATAATTTTGCGCTAAGCTGAAAACCATCGGTAATTGATCATCAGGGTCTACAGCAAATTGACCTGGCTGGATCATAAGGTTGTCAATGACCCAGCCCCAGCCAGTGACAGCTTCATCTATGTTGAGTCTAAATCTTATGATAACAATGTCGCCGGACAAGAACGGACCCAGCATGTTGAAAGTATGGCTCCTGAACAGAAAGGGGGTGCCGCCGGTATTATCCTCGTAGGCCGTCAACCAGGCCGGGTCAAAGCTTGCATCGTACCCGTCTGCGAAAGGCCGCCAGGTAGCACCATTATCATTACTACCCTCAACGATAACATAATCCCAAAAGCCGAACTCGCCAAAGGGCACTCCTTCATCACCTGTTTCGACAATAGCGATATCACGGTAGCTTATGGTGGCATTTTCCGAGGTCAGTATGATGGGTACGGTGAGTATCCCCGTGAGATCTATGATTTTGCCCAATGGAGCGTCCAGGTAAGGATGGGGAGAATGAATGGCTCGATTCCCAAATTCGTCACCGAAACTATGAGCGAGGCCATCAAAAACAAAATCGGAGCTCAATGAGTTGAAATCAGTGCTGTATGAAAGTTGAGCCTCCAGCAAGGGGAACAGATCAAGATTAATGGTTGATGATTTAAAAGTGGTTCCATCCTTATAGGAAGTCAGAGAAAACGCGACTGTTTTGGGTTGATCAACCGAAACAACAAGAATAATTAGGGTATCCAATGCTGCCGCGTTGGCGTCTCCCGGGTGCAGGCTGAGGAGGATCTGAGCGGCTGCGTCGACGTCGGGAGCCCCAAGGAATCGTGCGAAGTCCTCCAGGTCAGCGCCGTACGCGCGAATGGTGCGAGAATTGCGCCCCGAGAGGAACGCCTTCAGCAGCCCGCGGATCTTGTCCTCGCGGGAAAGGCCCGCCTGCGGTCGGTAGACTTCCAGTTCGAGGCTCATGCTGCCTCCTTTCCGGCCGCTCGCTCCTGCCGGATGCGGTCGCGTTGGATTGCTATAGCGTCGGATCCGCCCCCGCAGACTTCCTCCCAGCCGTATCGATGCTGCTTCTCCCGGGTCGTGGCAGCCACCACCGAGATCTCACGGTCCAGGGCTCGCACGAGTCTGGGTCCCACACGCACCTTGTCCATCCGGTCTGAGATCCCCGCGGCTTCCATTCGCTTCCGCACGCCCTCGAGGTTTTCGAAAGCATCGCAGAGGTCGGAGAACTCCTGGTACCTCTTCTCACGTTTGGCCCTGCTGCGGCGGTTCCTGGCCTTCTCGGATTCTGCCAGTATTATCGGGGGCATCCGTCAATCCTCCGAGGGTGAAGAGGTGAACGCCACCAGGCTGGTCGCCTTATCGATCAAGCCGGCGTCCTCCGCGAGG
>JADFSS010000073.1 GCA_022560655.1 Candidatus Neomarinimicrobiota bacterium | reverse complement strand
GCCAGTGCGCCAGTCGACGAAATCGACCTTTCCCGCCATTGGGATGCGATTGACGTGGACGTTGAAGACCGACAGGAACACGCTGACTCTGATCCCGGGGCCCTTGAGATACTCCTCTTCCGCATCCAGCCGCTCTATGCACACCACCTTGCCGTCGGCAGCTGACAGGATTGCCCCCGGAACCGGCGGCGGGGTGCGCTCCGGATCGCGGAAGAAAAAAACCACAAATGCCGTCAGTACCCCGAAGGCGGCGGCAGCGTAGGTCAGCCAGGCGACCCAGTCAGAGGCCAGCCAGCAGGCGAGACTCAACAAAACCGCCCCGCCGACGAAGGGAATCCCCTCCCGGGCCACTCAGTACCACCTCTTCTGTTGCCGCTGCAACTCCTGCAGGCGGAAGGCGACGGTGTGTCTGCCGTCGCTGCGCACCACCACCAGAGTACCCATGTCCCCCACCCGCAGGCCCCTGAGGATTCCCCAGGCCTCTTTTTCGCCCCGCACGTTCTCGCCGTTTATGGAGACGATGACGTCCCCCCGAGCCAACCCCGACTCGTACGCGGGGCTGTCTACGACTACACCCGTCACCAGGGCCCCCTCCGCAATCGACAGATCCAGATACTGACCCCATCGCCGCGTGAGGTCCTTCAAGCCGACAATTCCCGACCACGGCTCCCGCACACGTCCGTGGGCCCTGACCTCGTCCAGGAATCGGCGGGCCGCATCCACCGGGATGGCGAACCCGATACCGATGGAACCGGCGGAGTAGTCATTCTCGGTGAAAATAAAGCTGTTCAGGCCGATAACCTCGCCGTTGGCATTCACCAGCGGGCCACCACTGTTTCCGGGATTGATGGCGGCGTCGGTCTGAATCATGTCCTGGTAGACCCGGCCCGGTTCCTTGTGGCCAAAATCCATGTTCAGGCCGCTGATAATGCCCACGGTTGCCGTCGGCTGTTTGCTGACATCGAACAACCCCAGCGGATTGCCCAGAGCAATGGCCCATTCGCCAATAATGAGGTCATCCGAATCGCCCAGCCGTACGATGGGCAGATTTTGGGCTTCGATCTTCAGCAGAGCAATGTCGGTAAGCGCGTCGGTGAAAACGTCGGCCACATCGTACTGCATGCCGCCGGGCAGCGTAACAATGATCTCGGCGGCATTCTCCACAACGTGAGCGTTGGTTACCACGTAACCGTCCGAGGATATGACCAGCCCCGACCCGAGGCTTTCCACACGGCGATAGGTCTCTGGAAACATGTTGGCCCAAAAAGGATCGCTAAACAGTCGGCTGTAGCCGCTGGGACCCTTCTGGAGCTTGATGACATTGATACCGGCCACGGCGGGGCTGACGCGCTCGATGGCCCGGGTGAGGGCGGTATGCCGGCTGGTGTAAGGGTCGTCGGCACCCTGATCCGCACTGAGCGACGATCCAAGGATCAGCCCACTGCCAAGCACGACCAGACCCGTTCTGGCGAGGATGGTCATGCCCTTACCTCGCCGGCCGGATAGAACACCTGCTCCAGCACCAGCCCGCTGGCTGGGGCCCGCTGCACGCTGACCTCCCCAGGGCCGTCCTCAAGCAGAGCAGCAAACTGTTCCAGCGCATAGTGCCCCCGGGCCACTTCCATCATGGTGCCTACCAGGTAGCGAACCATATGGTGCAGAAAGCGGTCAGCGGTAACATGGTAGGTCAGCTGCGGTCCCGGCGACTCCCACTGGGACTCCTGAACAATACAAACGGTGGATGGGGTGTCGGAATTGGCCTTGGCAAAGCCGGCGAAATCGTGCCTCCCCAAAATCATGGCGGCGCACCGTGACAGGAGTTCAACGTCATGCTGCCAACTTGAAGCCCAGACATATTGTCGACCCAGAACGGGAGTCGCGGTGGTGACGGCATAGCTGTAGCGCCGGGCGGTGGCGCTACGCTGGGCGTGAAACGAGTCCGGAACCAGGGCCGCGGACCGCACTCGCAGGTCTTCCGGCAGCTTGCTGTTGACAGCCTGCTGGAGACGATCGGGCGGAATCGTGGTGTCCAGTTTCACGCTGGCGACCTGCCCCCGGGCGTGTACGCCGGCATCGGTCCGCCCGGCCCCGATGACCACCACTTTCCGCTGGCCTGTAAGCCCGCGCAGAGCCGACTGGAGTTCGGCCTGAACCGTACGCTCCCGGCGCTGCGACTGCCATCCATGAAAGGCCGTGCCATCATATTCCAACACCAGTTTGAAATTTAAAGCGCCCATCCGGCACCGCCCAACAATACAACAATGAGCGCCACAGCCAGGGCATCGGCCAGCCGGAAAGGTACGGGCGTAAGTTGTCCGCGGGGAATGACTTGGCCGTAGCCGCGCAGATTCATGATCACACCCAGTTGCCGCGCCCGGTCCACAGACCGGGACATCACCGGGAGCAAGTTGTGGCCGTAGAACCGGACCCTGGCAGCCAGTCCTTGGGGCGGATCGAAGCCCAGGGCGCGATGGAAGCGCTCCAGGCTCCGGTATTCCCGCGTGACCTGAGGAATAAACACCAGGATGAGGCGCACGGTCTGGAGGAAATCCTCAGCTCTGCGGCTGCGGATGTGCCAGCGATCCAGCAGGGTTTTGAGACTGTCAACCAGGTTTTGGGCGGAGAGACCTCTGGTCATGGAGCCCATGACCAGAGCCAGCGCGATAAAGCGGAGCAGCACCATGATCTCGCGCTTCACCACGCCCACCGCGCCCAGATCCGGGGCCAGAAAAATAGAGAAGCCGAGGTGGATCCCGAAAAAGAGCAGCGTCCAGGGCAACATGATCCGCACGCTGACCCACAGCGGTGACAGTCCGACTCCCAACGGCAGACACAACACCACAAACACGACCAGGATAAGGCCCAGCTGAGCAGGATCGGGCGCCAGCGAAACAGCCAGCAAACCGGTTAGTACCAGCACCACTCTCACAAGCGGATTAGGTTGCACGGGTCTTGCCTGCGACCTGCTGTGGTCTGCTGCATCGGCCGACCGGGTACTTGCGGAGCCGCACGAACGGGGCCATCCTACAGCGGCAACCGCACCGTCAGCAGACCGCCACCAGGGAGGGGGCGCCAGGCCGCCTCAGGTGGCCGCCCAGACAGCCGGGAAATGATGAGCACATGGACGGCCGCGATGGCGCGGTTCAGCACCAGGCCCCCCAGGGTGAAGGAAGCCCGCTTGGCGGCCAACAGGCTGGACTGGCGCAGATCATAATAACGTTTGAAGCTGGTAGAATCGTCCCACTGCCAGTCAATACCCGAGCCCAGGGGATAGAGCGCGTCAAGCTTGCGCTGCCGCAATTGGGCCTGGTTATAGGCAGTGGCGGAGATGTATTCGCCCAAGCGAAAATAGTAGATGTCCGACTCGGGAAGTTGGCTGACCCCCGCGCGGAGGGCAGCCAGTGCACGGTAGTCTTGCTGGTACCAGTTGGCCGCGCCGGAAGTGAGGGCGTAGCTCAGCCAGAGACTCGCCTCGGCCAAGATCAGCCGCCGGGCCGCGGCCCCCCGGCCCAACACCTGCTGGCCCCAGCCGGGCAGTATCAACGACCGGACGAGCGCACCTCGCTCGCCCGTGTCCTGTGAGTAGGCGGGGCGCCCCACCGCCACGGCGCACAGGAGGATCAACGCCCAGCGGTCAGAATTCATCGCCAGCCTCCATGGCGCTGCGGCGGGCCAGCAACCAGCCGCTGATGCCCAGCGCCAGGACCACGTTGAGCCAGGCAAACAGATCGCCAACACGAGCATAGAAGCTCAGTTCATCGGTGGGGGCAATCATGGCGGTGAAGGTGCCCTCGCGGTTGAGGCCCAGGCGGTTGACGACGCGGCCAGCCTGATCGTAGACCACACTGATGCCGGTATTGGCGGCCCGCACCATGGGACGGCGCAGCTCAATGGCCCGGTAACGGGCTTGCGCGGCGTGCTGGTAGGGACCGGACGATACCTGGTACCAGGCGTCGTTCACCACCCCCACCAGAAAAGTAGCCCCCGCACGGACAAAACGGCGGTTCACCCCGGGGAAAGTGGTTTCGAAACAGATGCCCACACTGAAGGGTATCCCGGCCACTTCGAAGACCGTGTACTCCTCGCCGGGCGTGAAGTTGCCTTGCCCCAGGTTGAGGGATTTGAGGAAAGGAAACCACTCCGACAAGGGGATGTATTCACCCATGGGCACCAGGTGAATCTTGTTGTACTGCTCATCGAGCAAGCCCAGGCTGTCGATGTAGCCCACGGAGTTGAAATACTCCACACTCATGTCGGGCAGCCGCACGTAGTCAGGCATGCCTGTAACCACGTCCACGCCCAGTTCGCCGAGCTCGGCAGCGATTGCGCGCAGGTAGCGCTTCCCCCCCCGGCGCAGGTAGGCCGGCGTGGCGGCCTCCGGCCAGAAAACCACGGCCGGCGAATCGACTGCCACCTCCCGGGTGAGGCGGGCCAGCTGGTCAAAGTGCTGGTGGCGAATCTCCGGCTGCCACTTGGACTGAGCGTTGACGTTGGGCTGGACGACGGCCACTTTCAGGGTGGGTTCGGGCACAGCGGGTAACAGCAGCATGCCGCTCAGCCAGGGAGCCACCAGGGCAGCGCCAAGGCGCAACGCCGGTGCGCGCCTGTTCCGGGCATGGATGACCTCCACGAACAGGACGTTCAGCATGACGACCCAGAAACTCAGCCCATAGATACCGGTGATCGCGGCATTCTGGATGGGCAGAAAATAATCGGTCTGGCCGTTGGCCAGGGCGATCCAGGGAAAACCGAGGGTGCCGAAGCTGCGCAGGAATTCGATGCTTACCCAGACAAAGGGCAGCGTCCAGAGGGCCTGCCGTCCCAGCCGCCCGTAGAGCCAGCCGAACCACCAGCCGATGACGGCATAGTTGAGGCTGAGCACCAGGACAGCCGTCAGCATGCTGAGGGTGGCGGCCCACCAGAAGGTACCGGTGTTGAGAGCCAACCAATAGATGACCACCAGTAGAAATCCCAGGGACCAGGTAAATCCGTAAAAGGCTGAGCGGCCCGCCCCAGGCGCTGCCAGCCAGGCCTGAATCAAGGGCACGAGCCCCACCCACGCCAGGAACCCCAGCGGTGAGGGTGGAAAGCTGAGCCCGGTGATCACGCCACCCAGGATCAGTTTCCAGTTGGTGGGCAGGCTGCGGTAGCGCTCTGCCAGGTCTGCCACCGTCATGGCCGGCTGTCCAAATAGTCCTGGAGCATGAGGGCTGCAGCGGTGCGGTCCACCGCCCCCTTGTTATGGCCGGTCTTGACCCCCTGCTGGATCAGCGAGCGGCGGGCAGCGACGGAGGTGAGGCGCTCATCATAGCGCAGCACGGGGAGACCGGACCGGGCCTGCAGCTGGCTGATGAACCGGTCCACCTCGCCGGTCTGCCGTGAGTGGGAGCCACCCATAGTGAGGGGGTAACCCACGACGATGGCCTCCACTTCCTGCTCTGCGATGATCTGTGCGAGCTGGCCCCACCAGGCCTCCGACTCACCACGCTCGAGAGTCGTCAGGGGCTGGGCGATTACCCGGGTGGGATCGGAGACCGCCAGCCCGACGCGCCGGGTCCCGTGGTCAATGCCCAGGACTCTTGCCACTACAGACGGGGCTACTCCGGGTCCAGCGGTTGGCGCAAGACCTGCTTGAGCAGGCGACCGGGCTTGAAGTGGCTTTTCCTCCGGGGGGGTACGTAGACCTCCTCATTGGTGCGTGGATTGCGTGCCCGCGGTTTGGCCTTGGTGGGTTTCACCTCGAACACGCCAAAGTTGCGGATTTCCACCCGCATCCTGCGATGATCCTGGCTCATGATCTCCCGCAGGGTCTCGAAGACTGCGTCGACCGAACTTTTCATCTGAGAAACTGGCCTATTGAGCTTTTCAGCGACACGTTGGGTTACATCTTTCTTCGTGTAGGTCACACTATCGTTGTTCATATCAGGTGCGCTCCATGTATATGATTCCGGGTATCATCCGAATTCGGCTCTGAATTCGCTCTAGTTTACGAACGTTATCCACTTCAACTGTCATGTGGAGGGTCAGAATGCCCTCGTTCACGGTGAGATCGACGCTCGAGATGTTGGTGTTGAGTTTGGAGGTCGATTCGGTGACGTCCTTGAGGAAGTGTTTGCGGTCCTCTGCCATCACTTTCAGGTTGACTACAAAAGTCCGCCGTTTGTCCACGCTCCAATCTACTTCGACGTAGCGGTCGTGATCGTCCCCGATGAGGGGGAGATTTTCGCAGGCAACACGGTGCACGGTAATGCCGCGGCCCCGTGTGACAAACCCGATGATCTCGTCACCGGGAATGGGATTGCAGCACTTGCCCAGGGCAATGAGCAGATCGCTGATGCCGTCCACGCTGATGCCCTGTGTGGACCGGCGGGACCGGCGGCCAGTGGTTGGGGGGACTCCTCGGTCCAGGCCGGCGCTGTCCGGCGCCAGGTCCGGTACCAGCTTCTCGATGATCTGGCGCACCGTGGTATCGCCCCGTCCCAGGGCGCCATATAAGGAATCCTCGGAGTCGAAGCCCGTCTTCTGCGGGTCCTTGCGCAGCACCTTTTTCAGTGACGCGAGCTTCAGCCGCCGCAACGCTTTCTCCATCATCTCGCGGCCCAGCCGGATGCTCTCCTGCTGCTGAGCACGACGGATCACCCGGCGGATGTGGGTCTTGGCCTTGCCGGTCTGCACAAATTTGAGCCAGGCGTGGTTGGGGGTCTGGTGCTCCGAAGTGATGATCTCTACCGTATCCCCGTTGCCCAGCACCGCATTCAGCGGTACGATTTTGCTATTCACCCGCGCACCGACGCAGTGCAAACCCACTTCGGTGTGGACCTCAAAGGCCATGTCCACCGGGGTTGAACCCACCGGCAGCTGCAACACCTCGCCGCGCGGCGTAAATATAAATATCTCATCTCTGAACAGGTCGATCTTCAGCAGATCGAGGAACTCTTCCGGGGTGGACTTGTCGGTATGGGCCATTTCCACCAGTTCCCTGAGCCAGCGCACCTGCCGGTCCATCCGGTTGGCATCACCGCCGTCACCCGCCTTGTAGCGCCAGTGGGCCGCCACCCCGACCTCCGCCGTTTGATCCATTGTCTCCGTGCGAATCTGGACCTCCACTACTTTGCCCTTGGGACCTACCACGGTCGTATGAATGGACTGGTAACCGTTGAGTTTGGGGGTGGCAATGAAGTCCTTGAAGCGTTCCTGCACCGGTGTATTGAGCTGGTGCACGATGCCCAGGGCAGCATAGCACTCATCCAGCCGGTCCACGATAATGCGGATGGCCAGGAGGTCATGGATGTCCTCAAAGTCGACCCGCCGGCGTTGCATCTTGCCCCATATGGAGTAGTAGTGCTTGGGACGACCCACCACCCGTGCCTCGATCTGGTTGGCCTTCAGCGACTCGCGGATGGGCAGGGCGAACGTCGCGATATGTTTCTCCTGGGCTGTGCGTGAATCCCGCACCTTTTTGACCAGCATCGCGTAGGCCTCCGGCTCCAGCGTTTGCAGGGCCAGGTCCTCCAGTTCCCACTTGACCCGGGCCATGCCCAAACGGTGTGCCAGGGGCGCATAGACATCGCGGGTCTCGATGGCAATGCGCCGTTGCTTGATGCGGGGCAGATGCCGGATCGTGCGCATGTTGTGCAGGCGGTCGGCAAACTTGATGATGATCACCCGGATGTCCTGCGCCACGGAGAGGAGCAGTTTCATGTAGTTTTCGGCCTGCCGCTCGGCCTGGCTGCGGAACTTGATGCCGGAGAGCTTGGTCACACCCTCCACGAGCTCGGCAACCTCCGCGCCGAACAGATCGCTGATGTCGTCGCTGGTGTAAGGGGTGTCCTCTATGGAATCGTGCAGCAGCCCTGCCGCCACCGTCATGGGGTCCATATGCCACTCGGACAGCAGCAGGGCCACCTGGTAGCAATGGGCAAAGTAGGGCTCGCCCGATTTTCGCACCTGCCTGGCATGGGCCTTCTGCGCGGTGAGATAAGCCCGCCACAGAAAGTCCTGGATGTTGTTGCCGCGCTCGCCGTTGACCGGGAGGTTGGCCATGAGTTTCCGGAACTCCGCGGGGTGTTCCTCGCTCCAGGGGAGCAGCTGTTTAAGCGTATCGACCACGGCTAGAAGGGCACCCCTTCCTCGTATGCTTCGGCACCCCGGCGGGCGTCCCGATCCTCCGGGGCCGCAGAAGCGAAGCTGGCATACTCTGATCTAAAAGTCAGATGAATCCGACCGGTGGGACCATTGCGCTGCTTGCCGATGATCAGTTCAGCCTTGCCCAGGTCTTCATCATTTCGGGAGTAAACCCACTGGCGGTAGAGAAACAGGATGACATCGGCATCCTGCTCGATGGCCCCCGACTCCCGCAGGTCGGACATGATGGGGCGCTTGTCCTTGCCGGGCCGCTGCTCAGGGGCACGGGAGAGCTGCGACAGGGCCAGGATGACGATATCGAGCTCCTTGGCCAGACCTTTCAGCGATCGCGTCATCTCCGCAATCTCCTGCTGGCGGCTCTCAGAACGGCGCGGCCCGGCAAGCAACTGCAGATAGTCGATAATGGCCATTTCAATGCCGTAGTCGGCCTTAAAGCGTCTGATGCGGGAGCGCAGTTCCAGGATGTTCAGGCCGGCGGTGTCATCAATGTAGATGGGCAACTCGGACAGATCACCCGCAGCTTTGGATATTTTGGGCCAGTCGCGATCATGTAACTTTCTCCGGCGCAGTCGGTGGGAGTCGATTTCGGCCTCCGCAGTGATGAACCGCAGGGCAACCTGGAACTCCGACATTTCCATGCTGAATATACCGACCCTGTGGCCAAATTTCTTGGCCGCATTACGGGCCACCCCCAGGGCGAAGGCCGTTTTGCCCATGGACGGCCGCCCAGCCAGAATGACCAGGTCGGACGGTTGAAAGCCGTCGGTCATTTCGTCAAGGTCTTCAAAACCGGTCGGAATTCCGAGGTAGCCCTTTTTGCGGTCATGATGCTGCTGATCAAGTCGTGTCATGGTTTTGTGCATGATCGGTTCAATACCCACCGATTTCACGCCACTCGCCCGGCGCTGCAGGTCAAAGAGGCGGTGCTCGGCGTCATCCAGCAGCTCATTGGGCTCCGATTCTCCCTGATAGGCGTCGGCGATCAGGGCGTTGCCTGCGCCAATGATTTCCCGCAGCACGTACTTTTCCCGCACGATATCGGCGTAGTGCTCAACATTGGCGGCCGAGGGCATGCCTTCGGCCAGGCCGGTGAGGTAGTAGGCGCCGCCCACCTGGTCCAGTGTACCGAGCTTGCTCAAATGGTTGGACAGGGTCAGCGTGTCCACCGGATCACCCTGGGTCTGCAGCCCCAGCATGGCGTCATAAATGTGATTGTGGGCTTCCTTGTAAAAGGACTTTGGCGGCAAGAAAGGTATCACGCGGTCCAGGGCCTTGGGATCGAGCAGAATCGCGCCCAGAACGGCCTGCTCGGCTTCCAGGTTCTGCGGCGGCAGGCGCAGCTCACCGTTGGAATCGCCGGCCTTGACCTTTTTGGCACTCATGCCGCTAGCTGCACTCATCGCCGCACAAGGCTAGCCCAGTCCCACGGGAGCATTGGCGAGCT
>JADFSS010000072.1 GCA_022560655.1 Candidatus Neomarinimicrobiota bacterium | reverse complement strand
CGACAGCAATCTGGGTGAAGGCAGGCTCTCCTTCACAACCGATACGGCCGCGGCCGTCAGAGAATGCGAGTTCATATTCATTGCTGTGGGCACACCTCAAGTAGAAGACGGCAACGCCGACCTGCAGCATGTTCTCACCGTTGCCCAAGCCATTGGTGCCGCCCTGCCGGACTATCGCATCATCGTCGTCAAGTCCACTGTACCGGTGGGGTCAGGAGCGCGGATTCGAGCCGCCATTCAGGATGCCCTGAAACCGGGGGATACGGTGCCGGGCTTCGACATGGTATCCAATCCCGAATTCCTGAAGGAAGGCAAGGCGGTGCCCGATTTCCTGAGCCCCGACCGAATTGTTATCGGTGCCGACAGCCAGAGGGCCATCGACCGCATGCGGACGCTGTATCAACCGTTTTGCCGCACGGATGATTCCAAAATCATCATCATGGATATTCCCTCCGCGGAACTCACCAAGTACGCAGCCAACGCCATGCTGGCCACCCGCATATCCTTCATGAATGAACTCGCCAATTTGTGTGAGGCCGTGGGGGCCAATGTAGATCAGGTGAGAGTCGGCATTGGCAGCGATCGGCGCATAGGCCGACGCTACCTGTTCCCGGGAGTCGGTTACGGGGGCTCCTGTTTCCCCAAGGACGTCGGGGCCCTGCTCAAGACGGCGGAATCAGTAGAGGTCCCCATGCACGTCGTGCAGGCGGCGGATCGCGCCAACTTGGTGCAGCAAGAGCGCCTGCTGTTTAAAATGAAAGCCTATTTCGGTCGCGAAGCACTCGCCGGCAAGACCTTCGCCGTATGGGGACTGGCCTTCAAACCGGATACCGATGACGTGCGGGAGGCGCCTGCGGCCCGCATTATTGAGGGCTTGCTGGAGGCGGGCGCCAGTGTCCGCGCCTATGATCCCATCGCCGCCCACGCATTCGATCAGGCCTTCGGCTTGCCCATCGACTATTCCGATAACATGTACCGCTGCCTGCAAGATGCCCAGGCTCTGATACTGGTTACCGATTGGCACCACTTTCGTCGCCCCGACTTCCGGCAAATGAAATCGACCCTGGCAGAGCCGGTCATTTTCGATGGCCGCAATCAATTCGAGCCTAAATCCATGGAGAAGTATGGATTTACTTACATCTCCATCGGACGCCCCGGTCCTGGGACTTCGCCACATCCCAATGCTGTGCCAAAAGGTTGACGATCCGCGAGGGTCGGGCGGCCAGCTGGCAGCGCTGCGGGCACGACAGCCTTTACAAACCGTTAAATAATCCATTGCGGGAAACTGAAGCATGAAATCAGAGCTCATCAACAAGATTGACCAAAAAGAGTTTGTCGTGGGTATCATTGGCCTGGGGTACGTGGGCTTGCCCATACTCTACAATTTTGCCGAGCACGGCTTTCGGACGATCGGATTTGACATTGACGAGGCAAAGGTTAAATCGCTGCAGGACGGCGAGTCGTATATCCAGCATATTTCAACGGAGCGGGTACGGTCTGGCCTTGCGTCAGGCCGGGTGGAGGTGACCAGCGATTATGCCGGACTGTCTGCCTGCGACGGTATCATCATTACGGTGCCTACCCCGTTGACAGCCCACCGGGAGCCCGACATCAGTTTTATTGTGGATACCGCTCAAAGCATCAGCCGGCACCTGCACGTCGGGCAGCTGGTGATTCTAGAGTCGACCACCTATCCCGGCACCACGGAAGAGGTGGTGGTACCCATACTGGAGCGTAGCGGGCTGAAGGTGGACCGCGATTTCTACGTGGCCTATTCGCCAGAGCGTGAAGACCCCAATAATAAGACCTTCGCAACGGGGGATATCCCCAGGGTGGTGGGCGCCACATCCGAAGATGGCCTGGCCGTGGCGGAGAGGCTCTACAGCGAAGTTGTGGTGCGGACGGTGCCCGTCTCGTCCATCCGCGTGGCCGAGGCCAGCAAATTGCTGGAAAATATCTTCCGTGCCGTGAACATCGCGCTGGTGAATGAGCTCAAGGTGGCTTTCATGAAGATGGACATTGACATCTGGGAGGTCATTGCGGCGGCCGCCACGAAGCCGTTCGGCTTCATGCCCTTTTATCCCGGGCCCGGCCTGGGGGGCCACTGTATTCCCATCGACCCGTTCTACCTCTCGTGGAAGGCCCGGGAGTACGGAATATTTACCCGTTTCATTGAACTGGCCGGCGAAATCAACACCGCTATGCCCGACTTTGTGGTGACGAGGGTCATGGAGGTGCTTAACGCCTATGGAAAGCCCCTCAAGGACGCCCGCATCCTGATCCTGGGTCTGGCCTACAAACCCAACGTCGATGATGCCCGTGAGTCACCCACTTATGACCTCATGAGCAAACTGGAGCGGATGGGCGCCCTGGTCAGCTACAACGACCCGTTTATCCCTCTGATAGGCGCGTCCCGAAAATTTTCTGCCCTGGCAGGCAGAACCTCGGTGGACATATCGGCAGATTACGACCTGATGCTCATTGCCACCGCCCACGATCAGTATGCTTCCGTCGATTTCCAGCAATATGGTGTTCCCATTCTGGATACCCGGAACCTGCTGACGGGTGACTCCGAGCTGTACCATAAAGCCTGACCGGCGGCACCGGCGCACCGCTGCTCACAAACGCCTGCCCCACCGCTAGAGGTAACCCGACTTCCTGATCTGGTCGACGATCCGCTCCATGATCGCTTCCGGTGCTTCAAAGCTGGAGTCCACCACGATTTCCGCCGCGGTGGGCACCTCGTAGGGATCGTCCACCCCCGTCACATGTTTGATCAGCCCCTGCCGGGCCTTCGCGTAGAGACCTTTGACGTCCCGCTGCTCGCAGACTTCCAGGGGGGTGCTCACGTAGACCTCGATATAGCCACCGAGGCCCGAAATGAGTTCGCGGTTAAACTGCCGGTCCGCCGCATAAGGCGCGATGGGGGCACAGATAGCGACGCCGCGGTTCTTGGTTATTTCGCTGGCAACGAACCCGATGCGACGCACATTGAGCGAGCGATGTTCCTGTGAGAAGCCCAGCTCGCTGGACAGGTGCGTCCGAACGATATCCCCGTCGAGGAGCGTCACCGGCCGCCGGCCGTCCTCCAGCAGTTTGACCAGTACGCCACGTGCGAGGGTGGACTTGCCGGCCCCGGACAGGCCGGTGAAGAAGATGGTGAGCCCCCGCCGGGACAATTTCGGCTGCGCGCGACGGAGTTCGGCCACCACCTCTGGATAAGAAAACCACGCGGGTAGCTCCAGCCCCTCATCCAGCCGGCGGCGCAGCTCGGTCCCCGATATCTGCTCGGTCTCGGCGCCCGCCTGCACTTCGTCTTCCGGCTGGTACTCCGAAAGGCTTGCCACGTAGACCATATTCTTGAAGGGCACCATGGTCACGCCCAGCTCATCCTGATGCGCCTTGACCAGCTCCTGGGCATCGTAGGGACCGTAAAACGGCCGGCCGTGGCCATCCTTGCCCGGCCCAGCGTGGTCCCGGCCGACGATGAAGTGGCTACAGCCATAGTTCTTGCGGATGATGGCGTGCCAGAGCGCCTCTCGCGGTCCGCCCATGCGCATGGCCAGGGGCAGCAGGCTCAACATGGCCGTGCCGGGATCGTAGCGGGAGAGGACGTATTCGTAGCAGCGGACGCGGGTATAGTGGTTCACATCCCCCGGGCTGGTCAGCCCCACCACGGGATGGATCAGGATGTTGGCGCCAGCCTCATGGGCGGCCCGCAAGGTGAGCTCCACATGGGCCCGGTGCATGGGGTTGCGCGTCTGAAAGGCTACCACCCGCTCCCAGCCCAGTTCGGCAAACCGCTGGCGCACCTGGGCGGGGGTATGACGCAACGGAAGGTAGTCGTAGTGCTTGGGCGCCAAAATGCCCTCAATGGTCCCGCCGAGGTAGACCGGCGCTGACTGCTCCAACAGATAGTTTGCGCCGGGGTGCCGCGGATCGGTGCTGCCGAACAGCTGCTCCGCTTCCAGGCTGCGGTCCGGCCGCCAGATGTCGGAGATGGTGAGTGTTGCCAGGGCAAAGCCCTCCTTGTCCCGCAGGATGAGCTGCCCGCCCTCTTCCAGTCCCTGCGCCACTTCCTCGGATACGTCGAGCGTGACGGCTATGGGCCACAGGGTCCCATCTGCCAGGCGCATGTTCTCCAACACCGACTCATAATCGCTCCTGACCATGAAGCCACTCAAAGGCGAAAAACCGCCGTTCATCATCATCTCGAGATCGCACAGCTGCCGGTCGTTCAGGGCAAGTTGGGGCAGCTTGATGCTGGCAGACCGCAGCTGCTCCGCACGCTCCGGCGTGGCCAGCAGATCGACCAGGCGGCCGCCGTGAGGTGTGGGTGGCGTGAAAGGCATAGATCGGGACCCGTGGGCTAAATTAACCTGGTGCTGGTGGCTTGGCTGGCCGGCAGGTTTCAACAGGTCGGCATCGCGGCCTAGGGAGAGCTGAGTTCGACGAATTTTTCCCTGTAGGTGGTCTCATCCCCGGGCTTGAACCCGGTGTGGCGATAGTATAGGGAGCCATCCGGGGCAATAATGAACGAATTGGGCAACAGCGCCAGCCCGCTGGGCTCCACAACGCCATACTTTTTGCCCACCGCACCGTAGCGGTCCATCAGCATTTCGAGCTCAATATCGAAGCGCTCAACGTATTCCGTAACCAGGTCATCAGGCTCATTCAGGTCCACCAGGTAGATTTTGATGCCGGGGAAATCTGCCTGCAATTTCTGGAATTCGGTGATCTCAGCCTTGCACGGTATACAGGTGGTTTGAAAGAAGCTCACCACGACCGGCTTACGCTCCTTCGCCTTAGCCTTTTTCCCCACCACTTTACTCAGGTAGAAAGAGCCGCCCGCCAGACGTGGCAGAAAGAAGGTAGGCGCCGGTTTACCGACGACCAATTTGGGTGGAGCAGCCGCCTTGGCCTTCGCGCGCGCGGCCGATTCTTCTGCGACACGCTCTGACTCCAGGGCTGCCAGCTCCTTCGCCTGGCGGGCTGCCAACTCCCCCAGCTTCTCATCGTACGCCACCTCATCACCCGGCTTGAAGCCCTTGTGGTGGTGGTAAACCGTACCATCCGCCGCCAGGATATACGAGTTGGGCAGCAGGGTAATGTCGTTTTCATCCACCACACCGTATTTCCCCCCCGTGACGCCGTAGCGATCCATCAGCATGGTGAGCTTGAGATCAAATTCCTCCACATACTCAGTCACCAGCGCGTCGTTCTCGCTGATGTCCACCAGGAAAAAATCAATGGATGGATATTTTACCTGCAGTTTTTCAAACTCAGTGATTTCTGCCTGGCACGGTATGCAGGTAGTCTGGAAAAAACTTACCACCACCGGCTTCCGGTCTGCGGGCCTGGCTTTGGTGCCAACCACTTTGCTCAGGTAAAAAGAGCCGCCATCCAGGCGGGGAAGATAAAATTTGGGGGCGGCCTGCCCCACCTCCAGCTGGGCATGAGCCCATGTCAGGCCGAAAACCAGCGCTGCTAGAATTTTGCTACTCATGGGTCTTCTTCGCGCATAGGACCGACGGGAGGTTAATGACTCACCGTGAACTGGTCAATAAGTTTCATCACGGCAGGGTGGTCGGGCAGCGCCTGCGTTAAGGGGTGCAGCTGATAGCCGCTGATGACAAAGCCGCCGGGACCGGAGTCCAGTCGGATCTCGCCCACGTAGCCGGCGTAGCCACCCGCCTGCACAATGTGCACGCCGTTCACCACTACCGGCGTGTCCAGGACCGTCTGTGAGTGCCCCCCGACAATGAGGTCGATACCGGGATAGGACCGGGCCAGGGCCTTGTCGGCCTCAAGACCCGAGTGGGAGAGCAGTATCCTGTACGCCTTGTCAGGCAGCTCGGCAGCAAGCCAGGCCAATATCTGTGCATTCAGACCGTCCAGGTCAAGATCAGCAAAGACAAATTCGGGATAAAATTTGGTCGCCGAAGCGCTCAGCACCGGCAAAATGGAGAAATGGGCGGCGCCCCTGTTGATCGTCACCGCCCGCCCCAACTCCGGCACCACCGCCCCCAGCTCGAAATACGCCTGGTCACCATAGGCGATGTCCTGGTCACCCAGATTGATGACGTCGACCTGCATCAGCTGCATGGCAGCCGTGACAACATCGGCGAAGCCCGGCGTCAGGTATTCGATGAAGTTGTCGCCGTTGTCCAGCACCAGAACATCGGGATGCTGCGCGCGGTAAGTGGCGATGAACTGGGCCCGCTTTTCCAGCCCGCCCA
This sequence comes from Candidatus Neomarinimicrobiota bacterium, assembly GCA_022560655.1. NCBI lineage: Bacteria > Pseudomonadati > Fidelibacterota > Fidelibacterota bacterium. The sequence continues at coordinate 3,408 of JADFSS010000072.1, read as the reverse complement.
GGCGAGCATCGGGGCAGTAGCAGTTCTGGATGACGCCGTTGGCGCTGCCGGTGAAGAGGATGGTAGCCGTCTGCCCCCGGAGAATTGTGCTACTCAGCAACAGCCCCCAGACGAGAGTTACAATGCTGGACCGTGCCAGCGAGGCGGGCGAACTTGTGGCCGCAGCCACTAGCGCCCCTTCATGCCCCAGCGACCCATCGTCCGAAAGCTAATTCGTCCGTCATGAACGTACACCACTTATGCCGCCGGATGGGCTGGTTCGAAAGGGGCATTGCGAAGGTTGACGGGACAGAAGCCCCTACTTCATGAGCACCATCTTGCGGGTGAACAGTTGGCCCGCGACCCGGTAGGCGGCAAAATAGAGGCCCGAGGCGGCACGGCTGCCGCTGCGGTCGCGGCCGTCCCAGACCACTTCGTAGTGCCCCAGGTCCTGCCAGCCATCCAACAGGGTGATCACTTCCCGCCCCCGCAGGTCGTAGATGGCAAGGTTGACGCGGGCAGGCCGAATCAAGCTGTAGCGCAGCGTGGTGTTGGGATTAAACGGGTTGGGATAGTTCGGCGCCAGCGCAAAATCGGACGGCAGTGCGGCCAGGATTTGATCCAGCGCATGGGTCACGTAAGCGGCCGAGCCGGCCACCACTTTCAGGTGGTAGGGGAAGTCCTCCCGGTAGCGGGTGATGGTGAGCGCCCCGCCGCCGCTCAGGAGGTCGTGCTCCCGCCGCGTAAGCAGGTCGAGCAGGACCATCCGGTGGCCCGGCGGCCAGTCGCCTTGCAGCTGGGTAGACAGGGTAATGGGCCCCTGCTCACCCCGCACGTAGAGCGCCATGTCCCAGACGCCGTCCTGGGCCTCGGGGGAGCGGATATCGGTGCTGAAGCGCGGCAGGTTGGCCCCCCAGTCGTCCCGTTCCATGGCCAGTGAGATGTACCCGTCCACATAGGGTGGCTCGGGGTTGTCGAAGTGGTCCAGCGCATCGCTGGCCCCCTCCAACTGCCCGATGGCGTTGGCCCGGTCGGTGTAGGTCTGGCCTACGGCCGCGAGCCTGAGCAGCCACCCGGCCGGGGCCTCCTGCCCTTTCGCCAGCAGCTCCTTAGCTGCGCCGCCGCCCGGCGTGGCGGTCACGGATATCGTCTGGCTTGAGGAGGTCCGGTTGTAAACGATGTAGCCGCCCCAGGGGGCCAGCTGCGTAAGGATGCCGGACCAGCCGCTGCCGTCGTAAGTGAGGGGGCCGAAGAAGTCGTTCTGGCCCAGCTGGATCGAGACGGGGAAGGGATAGGGGTTGGCGATGAGGTTCCAGTCGGGGCCCGCCGGAAGGGGGATAGCGAAGTTCTGCAGGTTGTCCGTCCGCCCAGCGCCCGCGTCGAACTGCGCACTGGCCTGCACCTGCTGATACAGCCAGTAGCTGTTGCCCCGCGCCAGGCTGGTGGCCAGCCGCCACTGGTCGGTGGGAATGCGGGTGTACTCGAACAGCTTCCAGGTCGTATCGCGGATGGCACCCAGCCGCCCGCCGATGATGGTACTGGCCGCATTGTTGCTGGGCGCAGACGGCACGGAAATGAGCCGCCACTGGTCACGGGGGAAACCGGACGAAAACGCGCTGCCGTTGGTGCTGGCGGTGGTCAGCGTACCGCCCTGGAAGGTTACCGCCACAAACCTGGTGGCCGTGGTGTCGGCATTGGGGCTGGGCGCGGTGTCGTTGGCGCGGACGAAGAACACCACCCCCCGCACGGTGACAGCCGTCGCCGGTATGCTCGCGCTGAACGCACCCGCGGCACCCGCGGTCATGGTTACGGGCGTGTAGCTGCTGGCGCCGCCCCGGGCGTAGAGCAACTCCACCTGGTTCACCCCCACGTTGTCGGTAACCGTGGCGGTCACCACGATTTCGGTTCCGGCGGCCACCGGCGCCGGGGGCGCAATGGCGGGCGTGGCGATCACGGGCGCCTGCGTATCCAGCGTGACCCCCTTGCCCACCGTGAACTGGCTGAACCCGGTCAGGCCGCCGAAAGTGGCGGAACTGTCCGTGGCCGCTTCTGCTGCGGCGATCACCGTCCAGAGCTCCACGTCGGCATCGGCTCGGCGCAGGAGTTTGATATTGGCTGGGGCGGCCTGGTCCTGGGCGGAAATGGTGCCCGGCGGCCCCAGCACGAGGGTGATGTCAACCGTGAACTGGCCGCTGCCGAAATGGTTGATCTCCCAGAATCGCGCGGCCAGCAGCTCAACGGTGGCGGGGATGGTTCCCGTCGGCGTAGTGGTGGTCTGGGACACCTCGATGGTGTCGTTGCCCGCCCCGCCGGTGAAGGTGATGGCCAGGGTCACGCTGGTGCCGGGAAAGGTCACCTCGGTATCGCCCGCGATGACAATGACATCGATGGTCGTATTGGTATCGGCTGGCGTGGTAAACTGCTGGTCGCCGCCAGGGATATCCCACGCCCTGTTCGCAGCAATCACCAGATAATGATAAGTGCTGCCGGGCAGGAGACCGCTGAGCGTCGCAGATACCGGTACGTTCCCCACGCCCGTAAGTGTACCGGGCACGATTGCTTCATTGCCGTAGGCCGTCGTGGCGCCCCACTGGAACCTCGCCGTGGTGGTCTCGCCATTGGGGTTGATCAACCCGTTCAACGTGGCCGAGGTGGCGGTGATATTGCTGGGCAGCAGTGTGGCGACCGTGGGCCGGCTGACCGGCTCCTCTTCCGTGAGCGACAGGAATTGGTCGGCGGCTACCCCCGTCAGCACCTGCACGATGCCGCTGGGCCACTCCACGCGCACCGAATCAATGGTCGTGGCATTGCCCAGCCCGAATTCCACGTTCAGGCTGTTCTGACTGAGGAAGCCGGTCTGGCTGGCCACTTCCCGCAGCTGCCACACCGGGTTTCCGCTAATGGTCGCCTTGGCAAAGACTTTCGCGCCAATAGCGGAGACATTGCTCTGGGTACCGGTCAGTGCAATGTTGATCCAGTGGTTGCCGCTACCCTTATTTGAGTAAATGTTATTGGGTCTGCTCGCGCGATTGGCCACGATGAGATCAAGCCAGCCATCGTTATCATAGTCGCCCCAGGCAGCGCCAAGGGAGGCCCTGCCATCGGTCACCAGCAGGCCGGTGGTTACCTTGGAAAAGGTGCCGGCGCCCTCATTGACGTACAGGAAGTTGTCGTCGAAATTGGTTACAAACAGGTCCAGGTCGCCGTCATTGTCATAGTCGCCCCACAAGCCGCTCCGCGACCAGCCGGCGTCACTGACGATGGGAACGCCCACAACCTTGGTAAAGAGCCCGTTGCCCTCATTGGTGTACAAGTCGTTGTTCTGATCGCTCGAGTTGGCTACAAACAGGTCCAGGTCGCCGTCGTTGTCGTAGTCGCCCCAGGACGCGCCGATGGACGAGCACCCGTCGCACACCGCCGGAGCGCAGG
>JADFSS010000071.1 GCA_022560655.1 Candidatus Neomarinimicrobiota bacterium | reverse complement strand
GTTATAGGTCGGGGTTACGAACTGCTCACATATTCGTTTTTTCTACCAAACGCATCTGCGGAGCACGTCCATAAGTCATGGTTCGCCACAGCCATTCCAGCGGACCATATCGATATCTATTTAACCACCACGCGCTTGCTGCCATTTGACAAGTAAACAAAATCAGCGTGACAACGAACTTCCCCGTAAATCCAACGCTTCCATACCAACCGAATCCATATCCAAAAAACAGAACCGTGCAAACGATCGATTGGATTATATAAGTGGTTAGAGCCATTCTACCTGTGGCACCTAGAGGCCAGAAAAGCCGGTTGTTTCTAGAATACTGGGACAAAAGAATCAGCATTGCAGCATAAGCAATTGCCATCGCTTCAGTGGCCCAGAAGAGCGATGTCCAGATCCACTGAGTTGGAATCCAAAAGCGCAGCGACTGCGGATTTGACGCTCAAGAGCGCGTTACAACTGCTGGCCCACCGGGAGCAGCGGGTGCGGCCCCAGCTGGACGACAAGATCCTCACCGACTGGAACGGGCTGATGGTCTCGGCGCTGGCGCGGGCCGGACAGGCCCTGGACCGGGATGACTACGTGGCCGCCGCAGCCAAGGCCGCCGACTTCCTGCTCACCCGGCTGCGGGACAACAAGGGCCGCCTCCTGCACCGCTACCGGGGCGGCCGGGCCGGCATCATGGCCACCGTGGACGACTATGCCTTTTTCGTGGCGGGCCTGCTGGACCTGTACGAGGCCACCTTCAGCGCCAGCTATCTGCAGACGGCCTTGGAACTCAATGGCCAGCTGCTGGAATACTTCTGGGACGACGAAGCCGGGGGGTTCTTTTTCACCGCCGATGATGGCGAGGCGCTGCTGGTGCGCAGCAAGGAGATTTACGACGGGGCCGTTCCATCGGGGAACTCGGTGGCGGCGATGAACCTGATCCGGCTGGGGCGCACCACGTCGGACCCGGACTTGGAGGGGCGGGCCGCCGCCATCGGCAAGACCTTCGCCCGCAAGGTGGCGCAGAGCCCCACCGCCTTTACCCAGCTGCTGAGCGCCGTGGCCTTCGCGGTGGGACCGTCCTACGAGGTGGTCATCGCCGGTGAGCCGGGCAGCGCCGATGCCGACGCCATGCTGGCCGCCCTGCGGCGCAGCTACCACCCCAACAAAGTGGTGCTCTTCCACCCCCAGGGCGATGGGCAGGCCGAGATTGCCCGGCTGGCCCCCTTCGTCGCCAACCAGACCAGCCTGGACGGCAAGGCTACCGCCTACGTCTGCCGGAACTACGCTTGCAAAGCCCCCACCACGGAGGTTGCAGTCATGCTGGCGGCGCTGGACGGGGAGTAGGCTGATGCTAGAAGCGGACGCCGAAGTCGGTATACGCGCCATCGTAGGGCTGCGGCTCCAGCTGCAGGTGGGTCACTAAGGCACCGGGCGGGCCGGCACCGGCCCAGTCAACGAAACGCTCCACGCGGTCGTCGGCCCCCGCAGCCACGATCTCAACATCGCCGCCTGCCAGGTTCCGGACGTAGCCGTTGACCCCCAGCTGCCGGGCCTGCCGCTGGGCGGACCAGCGGAAGCCCACCCCCTGGACGCGCCCGGAGACGACGATGCGGAGCTGTTTCATGGGGAGAGGTCGGAAGTTTTAAAAATCAGGAACGCCAAAGGCACAATGAAAATATAGGGTTGTGGCTATAAGGCCTGGACAACACCAAGCGAGTCAACCGCTGGGAATTGATCGTAAGTCTGGCCCTCCAGTTCTCTGCCCGTCTTTTTCTTATTCACTCCACCCCATTGTTTGAAGAAGAAGGAAATTCCAAGATCCCGAGACCGGTCTCGTATTTCCGTTACCCAGCTCTTTTTCATGGGCCTTGCTCCAGGGCCAGATTCACCGCCAACTATGAGCCAATCCATTCCTTCAAATGATACCTTTCTAAGTGAGCCCAACAGCGGTTCGAGAGAAAGAAACTTGACTCTAGCACCCGTCTGACGGAGGTCGTTGATACGATATTCATAGTCCCTGTTCTCGACAGAGACCCCCATCCAGATATTGTCTCCCCAAATTAGCTTATCACTGACTGCACGCAACCGCTCAGAACGTTTCGTCAAAATTTGGAAAATATGCCACGAGGCCAAGTTCATGGTGTCGAAAACATCTTGGATATAGGTAAGTGGAACATCTTTGTGAAAGAGATCACTCATTGAGTTCACAAAGATCATTTTGGGTTTTTTCCACGTTAGGGGAAGGCCAACTAGGTCTTCTTGGAGCGTTAGCTTAAAGCCATTTCTATATCGGTACTGACCCATCGCCTCCAGCCTGCCAGCCATCCGCTCAGCATAGCAGTGTTTGCAGCCGGGGCTGACTTTGGTGCAACCTGTAACTGGGTTCCACGTGGCCTCGGTCCATTCTATTGAAGATAACACACTCATAATTAGTATCCACGTGACCGGTGTTTGTCGAAGATTTGTTCCACAATGGTTTTGGCAACTGGATTGTGGGACGCAAAAAAAAGATAATATACAACAGCTCCTTTCGAGTTTTTCATCGGTACGGGTTGTGGAACATATTTAAATCCTGCCCGTGCGATGAGCCTTTCACGGTAGGCTAATGCCAGTTCTAGGTTAGTTACTTTCTCGTCTTCACTGCCAACTCGTGTTTGTGGTTTACGATAGGCTATATTCTCCCAGCTCGTATCACCCCAGAATGCGTTCATGCGCGCTAAAGGCTCTTCTGGTACCGTATCAGGCTTTCTGCGAGTCAAAATTGCGCGATTCAAATAGTGGGTTGAAAAATTGAGGAATATCTCCACGGACTTCATTTGAGCCGCAGTAAGGATGACATTCCAATCCAAGTTGATCCGATATGGATCAATGAAACAGAGGCCCCGCCGGAACTCACTATACTTTACTTGAGGGAACACTTTTTTCAATAAAATTTCGTTGCAGTCTCCTCCAAAAATATGAACATCATTCCTAGCTCCGACGATTTTCTGGAGCGCTAATACCTTTTCATCATCTCTGTCGATGAGATAGAATTCTTGAAAAGGAGGACGCACTTCAAGGGCATTAAGGGGACTGCCCGGAACAAATTTGCCAGTGACTCGAGATACATTTATTCCGCTCCCCGCAAATGCGTCTATGTAGACATGAGAAAAGGCTGGACTAGTCTGACTGGCCAAGATTGTGGAGTATGCCGTCGCATATTCTTTTACAATTTCGAGTTTTATTTCCGACCATACTCCTATCTCATCATGAATTGGAGGTTCCTTGCCCATCGCTTTTCTGCCACTTGATTTACGATTTTTGGTTAATATTCCCATCTTAAAATCAAAATACGCCTATACTTCTGGCCCCGCAAGTGTTGATGAAATACCAAATGACCTACTGAAGTTTAGTTTCACTGCCGTCAGAGGTAGCTCTCGGAACTATTCATCCTCACTATTACTCCCTCAATCCCTTTCTACTAAAAATAAACGGGCAGTCCCCCGACTGCCCTCACGAATCGTTCCCACTGCGGCACCCTGACGGTCAGCTCTCCTCCTTTTCCTCCTCCTCGGCCGGGGGCGGTGGCGGCGGTTCCAGCCAGAAGCTGGTGTCGGCATTGATGAGGTGGTAGATGCTCACTCCGGTGAGGTAGACCTCGTCCCGGCCCGCGGACCGGAGGTGGCTGCTCTGCCAGTTGGTCTCGGACTGGCCCACCACCACGCTGGCCTCCAGCCGGTCACCGATGTCGTAAATCTCCAGCCGGCGGCCGCTGGAATCATCGACGCCGTAGGTGGCCCACTTGGCGGGGTTGTCGGAGATCACGCTCTCGCGCTTGACCTTCAAGACAGTGTCGAACAGCCGGTCCAGCCGCCACTGGCGCAAGGTTGCGTGCTCGTGGCCGGTGAGCACCCACAGGGTGTCGCTGATGCGCACCAGTTCCAGCTCCTTGTCCCCCTCCCTGAATACGATGCGGCCCACCACGTCGGGTTCGATATCGAACACCCGATCGCTGGGGGTGCCGAGGCGCGCGTCCTGCAGACGCGTCCCCAGATAGAGTAGCGCCAAAACGCCGAGCACGATGGCGGGCGTGCGCCACTGTTTACGTATCATAGGCCTCCCCCAGCAGGCTCCTGCGGCGGCGGGTGCTGCTCCAGCGCCACAGGCCGGTGGCCACCATCAGCAGTGCCGGCAGCAAGATGTTGGCCCACTTGACGGTGCGGCGGGTACGGTCACCCAGCTCCTTGAGGGGGCGGGTGGTTACCCCGCGGTTGCGCAGGGCGATGAGGGCCTCGTCGCCCACCAGATAGTCGGCGGCGTTGATCACCAGGTTGAGGTTCTCCGGGATGTTGCCGCCCGCGTCGTCGGAGAAAAAGACCCCGTCGCCGATGACCATGATGCGCGCACCCTCGGTCCCGGATAGGAATCCCTGGTCACTCTCAGGCCTGGAATCTGCGGTGAAGTAGCTGGTCACGGCCCCGGTGAGCAGCGCGGCCACGGTGCGGCCCGGCCCGTTGAGCCGGCTGAACACGGGGTTGTTCACGTGGCTGAGGTTGAAGGCGGGCCCCCGCACCAGCGCCGTGTAGTCGCTGGTGGTCATCAGCGGCAGGAACTCCACCCGGCCGACACGGCTGGAATCGTAGGCCGGCGTCAATTCGCTGGTGAAGAAGAGCCGCACCTGCTCCAGGCCGGAGACCATGACATGCCCGCTGGCGAAGCGCTGAATGCGGGGGAAAAAGGGATAGTCCACCGTGTTACGCATCCGGAAAATACCACGCTGGGTCTCCACCGCCACCTGGCTGGAGATGCGGTCCGCCACGAGGCTAAGATTGATGCGCACGCCGTAGTGCTCCAGCAAAGGGAAGAGGTTGGTCCTGAGCTCGGACCCCCGGCCCCTGGCGAGGTCGGCGGCGACCCGACCCTGGGCCACGAACAGCGGACGTCCTGAGATGACATACTGGTCCAGGTTGTAGAGAGCATCGAGAGAGAGGCTGTCGGTAATGCCATTGAGGATGAGCAGATCGATGTCGGCGGGAAGAGCAGACTCCAGCTCGATTGTGCGTACGTTATAGGTCTGGCCCAGCAGATCCTGGACAGCTCGATTCTTGCCCTCCGTCTGGGCACCCGCCACCAGGGCGATTGTCCGTTTGTCACTGTCGATCAGCTTCTTGATGGCCGAGGCCAGATCATACTCCAGCCCCGCTGTGGACTGAATCACCGGGATGGTCTGACGCTTGTCCTCATAGAGCAGTGCCAGGCCCATCCAGACGTTTTTTATCTCCATGCGGTCGTTTTCGATGGCCTGGAGCTGCATGGGTGGGATGCCGTAGCGCTGGGCCTCCCGTTCCAGTTCCTCCGCGTCCTCCGGCTGATAGAACTCGAAGTGGAACTTGCCACCGGCATAGGCCTGGAATTCCTCCAGCAGGTCTTGCAGATAGCGCCGGTTGTTGGCGTAACTGCCGGGGAGGTCCCGTGAGAAGTAGACCTTGGCCAACAGCCGGTCATCCAGCTGGCTGATGATCTTTTTGCTGGAGGGGGAAAGGGTGTAAATCTTGTTGCGCGTGAGGTCCAGCCGGAAAAAGACCTGCCGGGAGACGAGGTTGGCAAGGACAATAATACCCAACACAATACCGATGTAGATGAGAAACTGGCGCTGATTAGTGATGGTCATGCCGGGGCTACCTCCACTTGCGCATCTCAAGAATCCGCGTGGCGAGGATCAAAAAAAGTGCGATTACGGAGGCGAAATAAATCACATTGCGCGAGTCGATAACGCCCCGGGAGATATTGGTGAGGTGAAAGTCTATGCTTACGTATTGCAGGAGGGCCGTCAGAAAGCCCGGGGCAAAAAACAGGACCTTGTCCAGCATAAATAAGACAAAGGCGATGAGGAACGCCAGGATAAAGGCGGTAATCTGGTTTCCGGTCGCGGCGCTGCAGAAAATGCCGGCTGCGGCGTACACTCCGCCCACCAGCAGCAGGCCCAAGTAACCGGCCAAGATGGCCCCCACGTCAACGTGCGTACCGACGAATGCCAGCGAGACAAAATGGACCATCGTATAGAGCAGCCCAACGCCGATGAGGGCCACCGCGGCCAGGTACTTGCCCACCACCACCTCCCAGTCTTCCAGGGGGAGGGTGACCAGCAGTTCCATGGTGCCGGCGCTTTTTTCACGGGCAATAAGGCCCATGCTTACCGCAGGGACAAAGAACAGGTAGATCACTGGTATGATGGAAAAGAGTCCGCGCAGGTCCGATTCGCCTATGAGGAAAAAGGCGCTGGAGAAAAACCATCCGCTGATCAGCAGGAACACGACCAGGGTGATGTAGGCCACGCTGCTGTTGAAGTAGGCGGCCATTTCCTTGCGGAAGATAATGCCCACGTGCCGAATTGAGGCGCGCCACTGATCAGCCACGGGCGCTCCCCTGCTCAATGGTAAGACTGCGAAAGATATCCTCCAGCTGGGCCTGCTGGCGGGACATCTCCAGGATCACCCAGCCCGACTCCACCGCGTAGGCAAACAGTTGCTCCCGCAGGCCCTGCCCCTGGTTGTCTGTAGCGCCGGGGGTATACTCCAGCTGCAGCCTGACGATTCCGTCGGCGGCGGTCTCCTCCCGCACGCGGGCATCCGGGAAACGGTCGCCGAGCGCGGCCACGGATTCCCGGGTGGCGTTCTTTACTTCCAGTGTCAGCGTTGCCTGGCCCCGGAAGCCCGCCATGAGTTCTTCGCTGGTGCCGTCCGCCACCACCTGGCCCTTGTTCAGGATAATGATGCGATCCGCAAGTGCCTGCACCTCCTGAAGAATGTGGCTGGACAGGATGACCGTCTTCTCCTTGCCCAGCGCCCTGATGAGGGCCCGTATTTCGACGATCTGGTTGGGGTCCAGCCCGGAGGAGGGCTCGTCCAGGATGAGAATCTCTGGGTCATGGATCATGGCCATGGCCAGGCCCACCCGCTGGCGGTAGCCTTTGGACAGTTCCCCAACGGGCCGGTGCAGCACCTCGCGCACCCCGCAGGCTTCCATAACGCGGCCCAGAGCCGACTTGAATGCGCGGCCGGTGATATCGCGGGCGGCGGCGGCAAATTGGAGGTGGTCGTAGACCGGCATCTCCACATACAGGGGGTTGGTCTCAGGGAGGTAACCGATGCGCCTGCGCAGCTCGCTGGCGTGCTCGGCAATATTCATCTCGTCCACGTAGACCTGGCCATCCGTCGGGGCCAGGTAAGTGGTGATAATGCGCAGGATGGTGGTCTTGCCGGCGCCGTTGGGCCCCAGAAAGCCGAGGATCTCGCCGTCGCGGACGGTGAAGCTCACCTTTTCGATGGCCCGCGTCTGGCCGTAAAACTTGGTGAGGTCCTCAACTCGAATCACCCTTGTCTCCTGCGCATATTAACTCTACAAAAAAGTAGTTGAATTTCAGTTCCGACGCCCGGCGTGATCGGCTAATATAAGCCTCACAATAAAATTGGTTCCGCTAAGCAGCCCGAAACTTAAATACTGTAACGCGCTCGGGCAATTGGGCAATGCGGCTGATTCAGGGCCGCAATCAACACCTTGGAGGCACGCATGCACCTGCTCCATTTCTACCCAGCGCTGGCGATCCTGGCGCTGCCACTTTCCCTGCACGCCGGCGACCGCGTCACCGGCCAGCCGTTCGCCACCCGGTCCGAGGTCATCGCCCAGCACGGCATGGCCGCCACCAGCCACCCCCTGGCGACGCAGATTGCCCTGGACATTCTGAAAGCGGGGGGCACCGCCGTGGATGCGGCCATTGCCGCCAACGCAGCCCTGGGCCTGATGGAGCCCACCGGTTGCGGCATCGGAGGGGACCTGTTTGCCATCGTCTGGGATGCCAAGACCAAGGGGCTCTACGGCCTGAACGCCAGCGGCCGTTCGCCCAAAAGGCTGACCCTGGCCCACTTCCAGGAGTTGGGGTTGACCTCGGTCCCGCCCTACGGCCCGCTGCCGGTGTCGGTGCCCGGTGCGGTTGACGGCTGGTTCGAGCTGCATGGACGCTTTGGCAGTCTGCCCATGACCCAGATTCTGGAACCGGCCATCACCTATGCCAACGCAGGTTTTCCGGTGACCGAACTCATCGCCTTCTATCTGGAACGCTCGGCGAGCAGACTGGCAGACTATCCCAATTTCAGGGCGACCTACATGCCCGGAGGACGTACGCCCCGCAAGGGGGAGGTGTTCAAAAACCCCCAGCTGGCCCGCACCCTGACCATGATCGCACAAGGTGGCCGGGACGCCTTTTACCGGGGCGAGATCGCCCGCAGCATTGACGCCTTCATGCAGAAGATGGGCGGCTACCTGGCCTATGACGACCTGGCCAGTCACACTTCGGAGTGGGTGGAGCCGGTCTCCAGCAACTACCGCGGCTATGATGTCTGGGAGCTGCCGCCCAATGGCCAAGGCATTGCCGCGCTGCAGATTCTGAACATCCTGGAGGGCTACGACCTGGCAGCCATGGGGTTGGGCAGCGTGGATTATGTGCACCACTTTGTGGAGGCCAAGAAGCTGGCCTTCGAGGACCGGGCCCGCTTTTATGCCGACAGGGCCTTTGCCGACGTGCCGGTCAAGACGCTCATCTCGAAAAAGTACGCCCGGCAGCGCCGCAAGCTCATCGACCCCAAGCGGGCCGCCCAGCGCCAGGAGGCGGGCAACGAGGCCCTGCGCCGGGGCGACACCATCTACCTCACGGTGGCCGACAGCGAGGGCAATATGGTGAGCCTGATCCAGAGTAACTACCGGGGCATGGGCTCGGGCATGGTGCCCGACGGCCTGGGCTTCATGCTGCAGGACCGCGGTGAGCTGTTCGACCTTACCCCGGGGCGACCCAACAGCTACGCACCGGGCAAGCGCCCCTTCCACACCATTATTCCGGCCTTCATCACCAAGGACGGGAAGCCGTGGCTCAGCTTCGGCGTCATGGGGGGCGGCACCCAGCCGCAGATGCACGCCCAGATCGTGATCAACCTAGTGGACTTCGACCTGAACCTGCAGGAGGCCGGAGACGCGCCGCGCTTCATCCACTCGGGGTCATCACAGCCCACCGGCGAGATGATGAGTGACGGGGGGACCGTCCATCTGGAGTCGGGCATCGCCTACGAGGTGGAGCGAGCGCTGGTTCGGCGCGGGCACCGTCTGCAGCGGGCGGTGGGGCCCTTCGGCGGCTACCAGGCCATCATGTGGGATGCGACCAACGGGGTGTATGTGGGGGCCTCGGAATCCCGCAAGGACGGCCAGGCGGCGGGGTACTGATCAGACGTTTTCGCAGGGTGAGCTGAGGATAACCTGTTGCATTCAGGGGCAAATCTAGCCATATTTACCCCTCTGCTCTACGCTACCGGCTCGAAAGGGATTCATGCGCAAGCTCGCCGCCATCATGTTCACCGACATCGTGGGCTATATGGCCCTGATGTCCAGGGACGAGGCAAAAGCCCTCGAGCTCCTCCAGCGCAATCGAGCCCTGCTCAAACCCATCATTGAACAGTTTCGTGGCGAGTGGCTCAAGGAAATAGGCGACGGCACGCTGTCCTCCTTCGCCAGCGCCGTAGAGGCGGTGAACTGCGCCCTGGAGATCCAGCATATATTCAGCAGCGACCCCGACCTGTCCCTGCGCATCGGCATCCACGTGGGCGATGTGGTCTTTGAGGAGGGCGATGTCTTCGGCGACGGGGTCAACGTGGCCTCACGCCTGGAACCCCTGGCCGAGCCGGGGGGTATCTGCGTCTCCCAACAGGTCTACGACGCCATCGGGAAGAAGCCGGGCATCGAGGCCAGCTCAATGGGCAAAAAGGTGCTGAAGGGGGTCGCCGAACAGGTTGAGGTCTACGCCCTGCATGAGCAACGCGCGACAGTGCCCGCATCACAGGCAGCTGCCGCAGGAGCCAGCCCCCTGCGCCGCTGGTGGCCGGTTGCGGCCGGAGTGGCGGCCCTATTTATCATCGGGCTATTCCTGCAGCGCGGGGGTCTTTTCAAACCCGGTAGCCAAGGGGTCCTGCGCGCGAAATCGGTTGCGGTACTCCCCTTCGCCAACTTCAGCGATGATCCAGCGGACGAATACTTCAGCGATGGCATCACCGAGGACATTCTGGCCCACCTGGCCAAAATT
>JADFSS010000070.1 GCA_022560655.1 Candidatus Neomarinimicrobiota bacterium | reverse complement strand
AGCCTTCCCAAGCGGGCAGCCAGGTGGCGGCGCCGGGTGTGGCCGAGTCGCCCTTCGTTATGGAGTGCCGCTTCCATCAGCATATCGAGCTGGGTACGGACCGCGCCGGCGGCAACCTGGTTATTGGCCGGGTGCTGCTCTTTCGGGTGCAGCCGGAGGTATTGGACGCGGACGGCCGCCCCGACCCCCGCAAGCTGGACCTGGTGGGCCGTCTGGGCGGAACCTGGTATACCCGCGCCACGGACGGCCTGTTCGACGTGCCGGGGCACAGGGCTAAGTCGACCTTGGGCTTTGGGGCCCTGCCGGAGCATCTGCTCACGTCCACCGTGCTCACCGGCAACGATTTGGCCCGCCTGGCAGGGCTGGCGGAGAAGCCGGATACGGCCGCACTTGAAGCGGACTACCAGGAGCGGTACGGCCAGCTATCCACCGAGGAGCTCCACCGGCAGATCAAGTCATTCATTGATGAGGGCAATCTTGCGGCGGCTTGGGCGCTGGCATCGCTCGACTGAAGATCAAGGATAACTGATGAATAGTTCATTCGAAGAACGGTTCGACATTCATATCGGGAGTGAAGAAGCACAAAAGGGGTTTATTCATCAAATCTATAATGAGCTGTTTGAAGTAGTGGGGCGTGGCACATTCGGGTTTAATGGCCCGCAGGATGTAGATAGGCTTGCCGCGACTGCGGTTAGGGAACACTATAGGCCAGGGAAGAGATATTATGAATATATAGACGATGATTTCCTCAATTGCCTAAGGGCAATCGAAAAGTTTTGGGCAAGAGTTGAAGATCTTGCCGGTCACAATTCTTTGGCCGATCATCGCGACAGAGTAAATCAGATAATTATCAATGCCTTACATGAGACTGGCACGTCACTTTCCGTAACGTGGGAGAATGGATACTTTTTGCCCCAGGGTGCTGAGAATCTTGATAGGGGTTTGGTGAATGAACCGCTTCGATGGCTAAGACGTGCTGGCTTGGATAATATTTACAAGCCGTTTGAGAAGGCATTGCTCCATTATCGTGAGTCAAGTGAGCAACCGGAAAAACTCCGTGATGTCGTCACGGATATGTATGAGGCCCTCGAAGCAACGGCCCAAATGGTTAATGACAATGACAAGGGCTTATCAACAAATGCTCAGAAATTCATCGCAAATCTTAGGCTCTCAAATCAGCATAAGGTGATGTTGAACGCATATGTTGACTATGCCAATAAATTTGCAAGGCATGCACAGAAAACCAAAGCGAAGGCAGTTATAGAGGATGCCGAAGCGGAGAACTTTATCTACTTGACGGGCATCTTCATTCGGTTTGCCATTCAGAAATTTGAAGAACAGACGCAGATTGAGAGCTAACTCGAAACTCGTAACAAGTAACTCGCTACCCTGAACGACCCCCTCTACACCCCCACCCCGGACCAGATCACCGGCTCCCAGATGACCGCTTTCCGGGAGCAGGTGAACGCCCGCTACGGGCTGGCCCTGGCCGACTACGCGCAGCTTTACCAGTGGTCTATCGAGTGCATTCCCGACTTCTGGGCTGCCGTGTGGGATTTTGCCGAAATTGTCCATTCCCGGTCCTATACGCAGGTGGTGGATGACGTGACCCGCATGCCCGGAGCCCGCTGGTTTGAGGGTGCGCGGCTGAACTTCGCCGAGAACCTGCTGCGCCACGGGCTTGATCGCACCGGCGCAGGGGGTGGCAGGGTGGCGCTCCGCTTCCGGGGGGAGGACCAGGCGCAGCGGTCGCTTACCTACGCCGAGCTGACCGCCGAGGTGCGCCGCCTGGCGCAGGCTCTGCGCGAGGCCGGCGTGCAGCCCGGCGATCGGGTGGCCGGATTCATGCCCAACCTGCCTGAGACCGTGGTGGCCATGTTGGCGGCGGCGGCTATCGGTGCGGTGTGGTCGTCATCGTCGCCGGATTTCGGTATCCCGGGGGTGCTGGACCGTTTCGGCCAGATCGAGCCGAAAGTGCTCTTCGCCGCCGACGGATACTTCTACAACGGCAAGCGCCACGACTCGCTGGGCAAACTGCGCGGTATCCTCAGCCAGCTGCCGGCTATTGAGCACGTGGTGGTAGTCAGCTACACCGGGCGGCCGGAGCTCACCGACATCCCCGGTGCGGTGCACTGGGATGAGTTCCTGCCTGCTGAGGCCCCGGAGCTGGCCTTCGAGCAGCTCCCCTTTGACCACCCCCTCTACATCATGTACACCTCGGGCACCACCGGCCTGCCCAAGAGCATCGTCCATTCCGCAGGTGGCACGCTCATCCAACACCTGAAGGAGCTGCGGCTGCACTGCGACCTGCGGCCTGACGACACGATATTCTATTTCACCACCTGCGGCTGGATGATGTGGAACTGGCTGGTGAGCAGCCTGGCGGTGGGCGCCACGGTGGTGCTCTACGACGGCAGCCCGGTCTACCCCGACACCGACGCCCTGTGGCGCATGGCAGACGAGCTGGGCATCTCGGTGTTCGGCACCAGCGCCAGGTATATTTCCGCGCAGGAAGGCGCTGGTGAGCGCCCCGCCGTGGCGCACGATCTGAGCCGCCTGCGGGCTATCCTGTCTACCGGCTCCCCCCTCAGTGAGGAAAGCTTCGACTATGTCTACAGCGAGGTGAAGCCTGACCTGTTGCTGGGTTCCATATCCGGCGGCACCGACATTCTCTCCTGTTTCGCCCTGGCCAACCCCACCTTGCCGGTCGTGCGGGGGCGGCTGCAGTGCCGGGGCCTGGGCATGAAGGTGGAGGCCTACGACGACAGCGGCAGTGCGGTGGTAGGACAAAAGGGTGAGTTGGTCTGCACTCGGGCCTTCCCCTCCATGCCCGTGAAGTTTTGGAACGATCCGGATGGCAGCAAATACAGGCAAGCCTATTTCGCCCACTACCCCGGCGTGTGGCGGCATGGTGATTATATCTCGGTATATTCCGATGGCAGCGTCAAGATATTCGGCCGCTCGGACGCCACCCTCAACCCTGGCGGTGTGCGCATCGGCACGGCGGAAATCTACCGCGTGGTGGAAAGCCTGCCGGGGGTGGCTGATGCCCTGGCGGTGGGGCACATGCTCAACGGTGAAGAACAGCTGCTCCTATTCGTGAAGCTGGCTGGCGATACAGTGTTGTCGGTGGAGCTGAAACAGACCATCCGGGACGAACTGCGCTCCCGGTGCTCGCCGCGCCATGTGCCGGCCAGCATCCTGGCGGTGCCCGACATCCCTTACACTATCAACGGCAAGAAAGTTGAGTTGGCCGTGAAACAGATACTGGCGGGCGGTGAGGCCCTGAACCGGGATGCGCTGGGCAACCCCGAGGCGCTGGACCACTTCCGGGACCTGGAGCTACCCTCTGGATGAACATCAGGCCGGAATGGGATCATCCGCATTGAAGGCGCACTTCCTGGGCCATGTGGTCTTTTATGTGCGGGACATGGAGACCTCGCTGGACTTTTACAGGGATCTGCTGGGCTTTGAGGAAGTGGGCTCCTGGGAGCGTGATGCGGTGGCGCTCAGCTCCGGGCGGACCCACCACGAGATCTTGCTTATACGTGTCGGACCGGCTCCGGGCCCCCTGGCTGGTCACAGGTTGGGGCTGTACCACATTGGTATCAAGGTGGGGGACTCGCTGGACGAGCTGCGCTCCGCCCGGGATGAGCTGCTTGCCGCGGGGGTGACCATCGACGGCATGAGCGACCACACCGTGAGCCAGAGCCTTTACCTGCGCGACCCGGACGGCAACGAGGTGGAGCTCTACGTGGACGCCGACCCCGACATCTGGAAACGGGACCCCGCAGCTGTTATGGCGCGCATCAAACCGCTGCGGCTGTAGTCGCAGTCATACCAAACTCAGGAGCAACGATGGGCAGACTCGAGGAATTCAACCGCTTTAGAGAGCACATGAACGAGAAGATCCTCGCCGAGGGCAACCTGGAGACCAAGCGGTTCTTTGGCCTCGACAGCCGGGTCTATGAGGATGGCCGCCTCGACCGCCGCACCAAGGAGATGATGGGGCTGGTGGCCTCGCTGGTGCTGCGCTGCGATGACTGCATCGCCTACCACGTGATCGAGTGCGCTGATCGTGGGGTCGACCGGGAGACCTTTTACGAGCTGTTCAACGTCGGGCTGGTAGTGGGGGGCTCCATCACCATCCCACACATGCGCCGGGCGGTGGACCTGCTAGACGAGCTGGAGGCTTGAGGCAAGGGCCTGGAGGCCGGTGGCTTGGGACTCGTAACTCGCAACTTGCAGCTTTCCTCAAAGGGACCCCTGCGGGGGGATCAGGGATCAAGGTCTTTTGGGCCGGAGCCTTGTGTGGGCTGCTACCCGATCCGTCTGCCTTGATGGAGTGGAGCAACCCACTCAGATGCGGCTGCTAGAGGGGAACCGTGATTCAGGATATTGAAAAAGTATTGAAGGCATATTGGGGTTATGACGGTTTTCTGCCGCTACAGAAAGAGGCCATGGAGTGCGTCCTTGGCAGCCGGGACTCGATTGTCGTCCTGCCAACAGGGGGCGGGAAATCGCTTTGCTTTCAGGCGCCAGCGGTAATGATGCCTGGACTGGCCGTGGTGGTCTCGCCCCTGATTTCACTGATGAAGGACCAGGTGGACGCTCTAACCGAATGCGGCTTGCCGGCGGCGCGCATTGATAGCACTCTGTCCCTCAAGGAGCGGAACGCCGTTTTGGCCCGCATTCGCAATGGAACACTCAAACTACTTTACCTGGCCCCCGAGCGGCTTGTCTCGGACGGCTTTATTGAACGCCTCAAGAAAACCGAACTTTCTTTTATTGCAGTGGATGAGGCCCACTGCGTCAGTATGTGGGGGCATGACTTCCGGCCGGAGTACCGTGAACTGGGGCTGTTGAAGAAGGCGTTTCCCGAGATTGCCATGCACGCCTATACGGCTACCGCCACCGAACAGGTCCGCAGCGACATAGCACGCCAGCTACGTCTTGAAACTCCCGAACTGTTGGTTGGGGCTTATGATCGCCCGAATCTCATTTACAAAGTAACACGGCGCGGCAATATCGTAAGCCAGGTCTGCACCGTACTGGATCGCCACAGGAGCGAATCGGGTATTATCTACTGCATCCGGCGCAAAGATGTGGACAAGATGTGTGCGGCGCTCACCGATAAGGGCTACCGCGTATTGCCCTATCACGCTGGTATGGAGGACCAGGAGCGCAGGATAAACCAAGACGCCTTTATCCAGGAAAGGGTGGACATCATTGTCGCCACTGTAGCGTTCGGTATGGGTATTGATAAGTCGAATGTGCGCTACGTGATTCACGTCGGCATGCCCAAGTCGCTCGAGCATTACCAGCAGGAGAGTGGGCGAGCGGGCCGCGACGGCCTCGAGGCAGACTGTATCCTGTTCTATTCGGGCGGCGACTACGGGACCTGGCAGAGTATTCTCAGGGATATGGACCCGGAACCCAAGGAAATTGCCCTTGGAAAAGTGCAGGATATTTTCGCTTTCTGCACGGGTGTCATCTGCCGGCACCAGGCGATTCTCAACTATTTTGGCCAAGACCTGGACAAAGCCAACTGCGGTGCCTGTGACGTCTGTCTCGGCGATCTGGACCTCATGGAAGACTCGCTGGAGGCTGCCCAGAAAATCCTGTCCTGCATTATGCGTCTGGACCAGCGATTCGGCGCCGACTACACGGCCGCAGTGCTGACCGGTTCGCGCGAGCAGCGAATCCTGAGGAATGGCCATGCGGCGCTGAGCACCTACGGCCTCCTATCCGACTTCAAGAAGCGCACCACACGGGACTGGATTGAGCAGCTCGTGGGGCAGGGATACATTCAAAAGACCGGGGAATTCAACGTCCTGGAGGTTACAGCAAAGGGAAGACACGTCCTGAAAGGAAAAGAGACGCCCCGTCTGCTCAAACCGGCGAAGAAACCCGCCAGGGAGTCCAAGGCAGCGAAGGATTCGTGGGCAGGTGTCGATAAAGGCTTGTTCGAGGCGCTGCGAATGTTGCGGCGGAAGATTGCGGAAGGGAAGCATGTACCGGCCTACATTGTCTTTGGCGATACGGCCCTGCGGGACATGGCTCGGCAAAGACCTACTACGCCCGAGGCCTTTTTGAACGTCAGTGGCGTGGGTATGAAAAAGAGTCATGAATATGGCCCCATCTTCCTGGCTGCAATCAATGAATATATCCTCTCGAGTATGGAGAAAACGGCCGGTGTGTCAGTTAACCTCAGCGGTCCCCAAACGCATAGTCTGGATAAAATTAAGCGGCACTACGCCCGGACCTACGAGAAATGGACCGGATAAGAGGACGAGCGCTTAAGAAGCGCTTAAGAAGACTATACCGCAACGGGACGAGGATTGTAGAAATGGCGACCGCTTTACAGAGAAAACCGAGTGCTATTCAATCGCGCCCTAGGAAATTGGGATTGTCAACGTGAAGAAATTCGAAAGTCTGAAACCTTCTTCCGATGATCGCATTGACCAGGGTTCCCGGTGCGGCATTAAGCCGGATTGCACGCCCGACAGCGGTACGGGCCATTGACATTCCTCTCAGACCTCGTGGTAGCATTTCACATGGCCTATGTTGGCTTTGTGGCGGTGGGCTTCATCCTCATCCTGGTAGGCGCGGCTCTTAAATGGGCATGGATCCTTAACCGGCGGATCCGCTACCTGCACCTGGGGGCCATTGCCTTGGTGGCCGCCGAAGCCCTGGTGGGCCTGATATGTCCCATCACGCTGCTGGAGAACTGGCTGCTGATCGGCTCAGGTCAGGCGGGCCGGGAACGCACCTTTATCGGTCAGCTACTTTACAATTTGTTGTACTACGATTTTCCGTCGTGGATATTTTCGGTAGCTTATATCGCTTTGACTATCCTTGCGATCCTGTTATTGATCGTGATACCACCCAAAGCCAGATCGAAAGCCATCTAGGAGCAAAGGAAAAACGATGGGAAAAAACATTGAGATCGGCAAGTCATTCGAGAATGCGCTTTTCAGCGGCGACCAGGAAGGACTGCGCAAGGTGTTGCATCCCGACGCGGTCTATGAAGTGCTGGGGTCGCCGCCCACGGGGGGCCGCTTTGAGGGCCGCGACCGGGTCATCGCGTCGTTTGAAAACCGGGCCACGGGCCTGGGCCCCGGCTTCGAGTACGAGCAATTTTCACGGAACTGGTACGAGGACGAAGCCCACGGCAAAGTTTTTGTGGAGATCCATGAGCGTAGCTGGCTGCCCGCTCACCCGGACGATATTCTGGAGGTCCGTACCTGCTCCGTGATGACCATTGCCGCTGGGCAGATCATCAGCCTCATCGACTACACCGACAGCCAGGCCTATGCCGAGTTCAAGGCCCGCCACGAAAGCGAGATCCCTAAATTCGCCGGTAAATCCTAAGCCGGCACCCCAACGACTTCGCTCGGCAAGCCTGCCTTAATAACCGGTATCGTCATCACCGTCATCACCTAGAGTGCTTGAAGCGTCGGGCACCTTGATAGTGAAGGTGTGACTGTGAGACGCGTCCGTGGAGGTGCTGCGGGTGATCGTGTCGCCGCTGCCCAGGGCCTGGAAATCGGCCTGGGACAGGGTAAGCGTATGAGTATGTGAGACGCGGCTGGTGGTGTGTGTCCTGCCGCCGGCGGGCGGAGCGTTCACATCGGAGAACCGGATAGTCACTGAGTGGGTATGCCCATTGTTGCTGGATGAGCTCTTCGTGAACCCATCCTCATTACTGCTTGCAGTTACGCTATCGCCGCCGTAGGAGTCGCAGGCGATTTCGGTGAGCAGCAGCGGCAGCAGGCCGGTAGCTGTGGTCGCGTAGATCAGGAACTGTTTTCTCTCCATGGTGCCCCTGTGGTTGCCGCGCCAATATACATTGCAATTCGCGCTCGGGCCAGCTACACAGGCGACAACTCGATAATCATTCATGTGGGCGGACCGTTTCCATGAATGGTTCCCGGAAACGGTTTCAATAATCGGTCTGAATGCCTTGCTGGCCGATTTGCCTGGCGTCTAAATTCACCCGCCCTTTGCGGCCCGTTCGTCTAGTGGTTAGGACTCCAGATTTTCGATCTGGCAACAGGGGTTCGATTCCCCTACGGGCTACAACCTAATTTGTCTACGGGATGCACTGATCTGTGTCGGCAATCGGCGACTTTCAGGCTTTCCTCTAAACGCGCAAACTCCTGCAAAGAACCGCAAAGAACCACACCCAGAGCCGGATACGGAACCGGATACGGGGAGAGTTACCTTGTGTTACTAGCTGGCGACGTGCTGCCACAGTCATCATTCTAAGGACCAGCTGAGATGCATCGGTAGGCACAAACAAACAGCCTCCGTCAAATCCCGTAGGAGGATCGCCTTGGGGGCTTTTGCTATCCCGTTACGCTGCCCGTATATTTGACCTTAGCCCGGCGCCAACCTGATGACCCAGCAGTCCAGACTCTCCGTCCTCCTCACAGAGCTCAAGCACGGCCGAGGATATGGAGTTGCGAAACAGTGCAATCCCAGTAGGCGGCGATCTTGACCCTGCAACGCAAACTGGCTGCCATCATGTTCACCGACATCGTCGGTTATACAGCCCTCATGTCTAGGGATGAACAGATGGCGTTAAATATGTTGGATCGCAACCGGGAGATACTCCGCCCGCTTATTGAGCGTGCCAACGGAGAGTGGCTGAAAGAGATCGGTGATGGTACGCTCTCTGCTTTTATGAGCGCTGTGGAAGCAGTGCAATGTGCCCTGGAAATTCAGCGTTCCCTGGTCAAGGATCAGACCCTGACTCTGCGCATTGGCATCCACGTTGGCGATGTGATATTCAAAGATGCGGATGTTTTTGGCGATGGCGTTAACGTGGCCTCAAGGATTGAACCGTTGGCTGAGCCGGGAGGGATTTGCGTATCCGAGCAGGTTTACGACTCCATTCGGAATAAGCCGGATATCGAAGCCGTCCTTCTCGGTAAGAAAAACCTGAAGGGCATTTCCCGGCCCATCATTATCAATGCGCTGGTCCTGCCGGGGCAGCGAACGCGGCCGGGGCAGTGGCCGGGCCCGGGACCCCCCGCCGGCCGCGGAGCTGGTGGTGCTCATCGCGGCGTCGTCCCCGGAGCTGCACCCGGCGAGCAGGGCTGATCTGTGTCTGGCAACAGGACCGGACAGTTATCCGGCAGGCAGGTTCATGAAACGTGACCTGTTACTTTCACTATGCGCCGAGACGGCGAAAAACCTGCGGCAATGGGTAGTAAAGGACGCGGATTGAGCATCAACTTCGTTCAGTTTTTTGCGGGCCTTACATTGCAGCAATTACATTGTTCGCCAGTTCCGGCGTGGTCCTCAACTGGTCGGCGGGTACTGTCAGAAGAAACCGACTTGAGACGGGCAGGGCGGGGGCTTAGCGTTCTGCCATGACAAAACGCTCCCCATTTCGCTATTTCAAAACCAGCCCCGAGATCATTCGCCTGGCGGTAATGCTGTACATTCGGTTCCCGCTTTCACTGCGAAACGTTGAAGACCTGCTACATGAGCGTGGCGTAGACATCAGCCACGAGACTGTGCGGTATTGGTGGAATAGATTTGGTCCAATGTTCGCCTCAGAAATACGTCGAAAGCGAATTAATCGAATGCGCGCTTACTCGAACTGGAAGTGGCATCTGGACGAAGTGTTTGTGAAAATCAACGGCGAGACCCACTACCTGTGGCGCGCAGTTGATCATGAGGGTGAGGTGCTGGAATCCTATGTCACCAAACGCCGGGACCGCAAAGCAGCACTGATTTTCTTGCGAAAAATCATGAAACGGTACGGCAAACCGGATGTGATCGTGACCGATAAGTTGCGTTCTTACGGCGCGGCGATGAAGGCGATAGGCAATGTCGAGAAACAGCAAACGGGTCGCTGGTTAAACAACCGGGCCGAAAACTCACACCTGCCGTTTCGACGACGAGAGAGGGCAATGTTGCGGTTCAGGCGAATGCACTGTTTGCAGAAGTTCGCGTCCGTTCATTCTTTTGTCCACAACCATTTCAATCAGGAGCGCCATCTCTACTCACGCGCAAATTTCAAGCTCAACCGTACCGCTGCTCTCGCCGAGTGGCGTCAACTTTGTTCCGCATAGGTTCACGGGTTTCGCGGTAAACTGAGACGGGTTCGCATTCGTCTGACAGCACCGCCACGCACCCCAGTCTCTCTTTGGTTGTGCGGTAAACTAGAATATTTCACCGCAATATC
>JADFSS010000069.1 GCA_022560655.1 Candidatus Neomarinimicrobiota bacterium | reverse complement strand
AGGCATCCGCCAGGTTAGGTGGAGCGGCTGCCGGCTGAGCGCCGGGAACATCTGTTTCGCCCGCGGCATTCGCTGCATTGGTCTCACCGCCAAGTCCTGCGCCGCCACCGGCAGGCTGCTGAATTGCTGCGGTCAGGTCGGCCGGATCGGCCACCGGCTCTCCGCCGGGAGGCTCTACGTTACGTTCAACAAACGCAGGATTGTCGTTGTCACCGGGCGCCGCCGGGGGCCCCGGATTCGCCAAAGTAGTATTGTCGGCACCCACCCCGGCTGCCGGTCCCTGCTCGGGCACCGCCCCGGCATTCGTAACGGCACCGAAATCTGTCTCAGCCGGCCCGGCTGGCACCGGGTTATTGGCGCCCCCTGCCGGCGGTGGAGTTCCGGCTTGTGCGGTAGGATCCAAAAGATTCGTTGGGGCGCCACCCGGATTCTCTCCGGCGCCTTGGATCCGACCCAAGGGGCCGGGAATATCCTCGGCATCACCGGTTCTGATCTCAGCGGCATTCCCAACGATCGTCGGTCCATTCTCGGCCGCCGACCCGATGGCGAAGCCACCCCGATCACCGGCCCCGATTGCGGCACTGGCAAGTCGGGTCTGGAGGAAAGATTGGGTAAACTGATTCTGAGCGCCCCTGGCGGCAATCTGTTCGGCAGGGGACCGTCCCTGTGCCAGTGCGAATCCCAAGGCGGTCTGCTCAAAACTGGCTGCTACGCGCACGCCGTCTAGCTGCGGTGGTGGATCATTGGCCGAGATGGTCGCTGGGCGACCGCCTGCCTGGAGACCCTGCGCCGGTCCTGCCGCAGGCTGCTGATTTCCTACCCGCGCTTGACCCACTTGTGCGGTCTGCCCCTCAATGCCTACCGGAACAGCGGCCGCACCACCGCCAGTGGCGGCCGGTTGGGCGGCGCGGTTTAATTCCTGGCGCGCCTGCTGAAAGCCCTGCTGAAGCGCTCTCCGCGCTGAGCCCCGTTCACGAGCAGCGGGGGCCTCACCGGCCTCGTCCTCACCTTCTGGTTCGTCGCCGCCGGCTGCCCGGGCCGCGGCACTGAAGTCGAGCACAACCGCCGGACGCGACCGCCGCGACCTGGCAAAAGCGGCGCGCAGCTGGTCGCGCCCCCCCCTGCGAGCCTCGTCCGATCGCTCGCGACCCCTCCCGCGTTCTGCCCCGCGAGTCTCTTCACTCTCATCGGAATCATCGGACTCCTCAATGAGGTTAATCTCGCCGGTACTGAACTGCGAAAGTGCGTCGTTTAGATTAATACTGTCAGACATAGCTCAATATCTTGTCGGGACAGCCGATATTAAAAATGCCAACAGCTGCGAGGATCGGGTATGCGAGAGTTTGTATGGCTACACTCATCACGACCTTTCGGTTGTTGGCCCCTTTTTACAAAGCCCTATCGTAGTCGCTCTAACGGGCACCGCTCCCAATTCGGAAGCCGAACCCCGTCGCTCTCCCGGTGTTGAAACATATATAATATTTCGTCAAGATGCAAGTGGAATCCGCCCCTGTTGGAATATATGGGCAGGTGACCTTTCAAGTCGAGGATAGCGCCAATTTGCGCCTCTGTTGGTTAACTTAGCGGGTGAAGGTCTCCCCACCAGCATCCCAGGCCCGCGCCAGGGAGTTGGACAATCAAGATTCACTGGCCCCTTTTGCGGACCGGTTCGTGGTTCAGGAACCGCACCTGATCTACCTCATGGGCAACTCCCTCGGCCGGCTCCCCCGTGCAACGGTGTCCCGTCTGGCCACCGCCATAGACCAGGAGTGGGGGCGTGACCTCGTCCGTGGCTGGAATGCCGGTTGGGTCGCTGCGCCCGCCCGCCTCGGCGACCGACTCGGCCAATTGCTGGGGGCCGCGGCGGGTCAACTGGTGCTCGGCGACAGCACCTCGGTCAACTTGTATAAACTGGTGCTGGCGGCGTTGGCGCTACGGCCAGACCGCCACCGCATCGTCACCGACGAGCTGAACTTCCCCTCCGATCTCTATGTCTTGCAGGGCTGCGTGCGGACGTTGGGCGGCCACCACCGCCTGCATGTTGTGCCCCCCGGCCACGACGGCATCAGCATTGATTGGCAGCGCCTCCTGGAGGCCATCGATGAACGCACGGCACTGGTAACCTTATCCCAGGTGGCTTTCAAGACCGGCTATCTGTACGATGTCCCGGCCATCACCAGCCGGGCCCACGACGTGGGCGCGCTGGTCTTGTGGGATTTGAGCCACTCTGCCGGTGTCGTTCCTGTTGAGCTGGACCGCTGGGGCGTGGACCTGGCCGTGGGCTGCACCTACAAATATTTGAACGGCGGACCGGGCTCTCCGGCCCTCCTGTATGTGCGCCAGGACCTGCATCGCACTGTACAGACGCCCCTCCAGGGCTGGTTCGGACACCGTGCCCCCTTTGAGTTCGACCCGCAGTTCCAGCCCGCCAGCGATGTCACCCGCTTCTGTGTGGGCACGCCGGCCGTGCTGTCGCTCCTGGCGCTGGAACCGGCGCTGGACCTGCTGCTGGAGGCCGGCGCGGCGGCACTGCACCGCAAAGCTCAGGCTTTGACCGGCTTCCTGCTGGAGCTCTTCGACACCGATCTGGCGCCCCTCGGCTTTGAGCTCGGCACCCCTCGTGACCCGGCCAGACGCGGCGCCCACATCAGCCTGCGCCACCCGCAGGCGTACCGGATTTCGCGCGCCCTGGCCGAAGAAATGAACGTGCTGGCAGACTTCCGTGAGCCCGACTACCTGCGCCTGGGGCTGTCACCCCTGTACACCGGCTTTTCCCATGTCTGGCAGGCTGTGGATCGCATCAGGCAGGTGGTTGCGGAACGGCGCTACGAGCGCTATTCCGAGGAGCGAGTCGGCGTTACCTGACCGGGAAACACACGGCCCGGGCAATTTCAAGGAGGGCAATGAACACCATGATCGAGGTTGAAAAGACGTCCGCTGGTGGCAAGACCGAGTTCCAGGTGACGGTGGGCGAGGGCGCCGGCAAAACCACCCACCGCGTGAGCATGTCACCGCTGACCTACAAAAAGCTTTCCAAGGGCGCTGTGAGTGAGGAGCGGCTGGTGCAGGCGGCTTTCGAATTTCTGCTTGACAGGGAGCCGAAGGAGTCCATCCTGCGGTCGTTCGACTTGACCGTCATCAGCCGATATTTTCCGGAGTTCGAGCGCTTGCTGGGCGGCTACCTGACCCGCTAACCCTCCCTTATGCTGGCGGACCCTAGCGTTCCGTAGCGAGAAGGATCTGACCCTGGCGGGCCAGGTCGATGGCGCCGGCCAGGATGCGCGCCGCTTCCTGGGGCGCATGAAAGCCCATCGAATTCTCCGCTTCCACAAAATCGAGCCGGAACTGTGCTTGCCGCTGAAAATCCTGCGCCTTCGTAAAGACATCACCGCTCCGTCCGCTGGCCTTCGCGTCCTTAAGTGCGGTTATCAGGGCCATGAGCGCCTCCATGGACCTTTCTCGAATTTCAAAGGTCACCTGCTGGATGTTTTCGGCCCGGGCTCTGAGCTCCGCCTCACCCACACGATGGCAGGTCTGGCAGGCGCGGTTAATGTTCAGCAGCGGGCTCCGTATATGGTGGTCGCTGATCTTCATGGCCCCAACCCGTTTATAGGGCATGTGGCAGTCGCTGCAGGCCACCCCCGAACGGGCGTGTATGCCTTGGCTCCACATTTCGAATTCGGGATGCTGGGCCTTCAATACCGGCGCGCCCGTTTCAGCATGCGTCCAATCCTTAAACCCCTCCGCGTCGTAATAGGCGAGGATATCTTCAACTTTCAGGCCGCGGGACCACGGGTAGACCAGGCGCTTTTCCTCGCCGCGAAAATAATACTCCACATGGCATTGCGCGCACACGTAGGTGCGCATCTCCTGATGCGACGCTGCCTCGTTCACGTCGTAATTCGGGCTGCCGAGGGTGGCCTTGTAGGCGCGGATGCCTTCCATAAATGCTGGCCGCGTCACCCGCAACGCCATCGTCTCTGGCGAGTGGCAATCGATGCAGGCGATGGGGTGGGTCACTTTCTCTCTGGCCTGGGCATAGGACATTCGATTCAGCCGCTCGAACCCCAATGTAAGATCACCCTCCCCGAGCTCGCGGTAAGCCACATAGGTAGACGCATGGCAGTGGATGCAGGTGCCGGGCTGCTTGGCCACCCGCTGCCGCTCCGTGTAGGTCTGGTCGGTGAGCATGTATGCATGCCCGCGGTCCTCACGAAAATCTTTGGAAAATGCGTAGCCGCTCCACATTCTTATTAGACGGGGGTCAGCTTCCAGTTTGGATTCAGCCACCCTGGTTCGAGGATCGGTCGCGGTTGGGTCACGGGGCAGGGCTTCGCTCCCGCCAAAGCGGGTGCGGGTCATATCCACCGTGAGCCGGTAACCGTCGTATTGCAGGGGAAAGTTCTTGCCCCATACTTTGGGGTCCACGATCGAGTCGTCCAGCTCCACGACCCGGAAGAACGGGTTGAAGGCTTCGGCCTTCCGTTGACTAATGCTGAGCAGCAGCCAAAGCACCAGGACCGTGACGCCGGCGGCAACCGCGGTGAGCACGAGGTAGGAGCGGCGCGGCCACAGGCGACTCCCAATGAAACTCTTTCGCCTGGCTTCGCCTGTCATCGTAAGCCCCTCCTAGCTTGAAGCCGCGTGGCCCACCTGCCGGTGGCAAACAGCACACCGTCGCTCATCGCCGTCAGCGGGTACCCTGTTCATCATGCTCGCGACCAGCGAGCTGTGGCAGCGCACGCAATTCGCTTGCAACAAGCGCCGGTTCCGGGCGTGAATCCGAATAGGCTCATGAAAATTTTGGAGGGTAAATGCGGCGGAATGGTTATAGCCATTCAGAATTTTTGCACCCCACTTCGCCATCGTGCCCGAAGGCAGGTGACAATCGATGCAGCCGGCCACCGCCTTATGGCTGGACTTCTGCCAGGAGGCAAACTGCTCGGACATTATGTGGCAGTTGGCGCAAGCGCGGGGGTTTTTGCTGAGGTAGGAAAAGCCCTGGCCAAAGTAGAACGTAAACAGCGACGCTCCGAGAAAAATGCCTACGACGGCGAGGGCGCCCCGCGGGCCAAGTTCATACCTGCGCAAGCGTTACCCAGCTGGCGTGCGAGTTCGAAACGGGCCGGGAGTCGTACCGGGCATGGGGCAGTGCAGGCCGTGTCGTGCGCGCCACCAGGCTACCTAGTCCACCATCTTCCAGAAGGCGATCCCACCGGCCTGCTTGCCCACCTCCGCATGGGTCACCAGCGACAGCTCCCGCAGATCGAGGATGTCCACCGAACCGGGCTGCCCCCTGATGCCCTCCACGGACACGAAAGCGTAGCGGCTGTCCGGCGAAATGGCGACCCCGTGAGTGACCCGCCGGGTGTTCTGTATACGGGCCAGTTCCCGGCCCGACTGCAGGTCCCATACCGCGGTGGCGGCATCGGTTTTGTAGGTCACCACCAGGAGCTTGCCATCGCTGGTGACCTCGCAGTTATACGGGCCCCGTCCCGTTGCAAAGCGCCGGCTGATGCGCCAGTCCTTGAGGTCCACCTCCACCACCTCGTCGGTGCCGTTGTTGGTGACGTAGACGTGTTCCCCGCTGGGGTCGGGTGCGGCCCAGGTGGGTTGCTCCTTGCGGATGGGCGGCATATGATGGTTGCCCGTCGCGCCCTTTGAGCGCTTCATTCCGGTCACTGGAGCCGGCTCTTTTCCGAGAAAAAGTGTGCGGGTAATACGCATGCCCACGGCATCGATTTCGTACAGCATGCCATCCATCATGGCCACCGAATAGTGCTTCAGACCATCGCGGGTAAGCCGGGAGCCGTGCGGCATGATACCGGTCTCGATCTGGTCGATCTCGGTCATGGATTCCGGGTCCACCACGGACACATAACTGGGCTTTTTGTCCCCGTGAAGGTTAAAGTTCACCACATAGAGCATGCCGGTGGCGGCCGAGATTTGCAGGGTGGCGGGAAACAGATCCAGTTCCACCCGCCCGATCCACTGATCATCCCCGGTGGCATACTTGTACACGTGACCGTAAGGAAATCCGTGGGCCACCGACAGATACCAGTAATCGCCCTCCGGGGAGATCGCCAGCCCGTGGGGACCCTCAATTTCCACTGGCCAGACCCCCACATTGATCTCCTGTATGACCACGGCGTCGCGCCCATCGAACCGGATCAGGGCCACCTGGTCCTCGGATTCGGCCGTGACGTACACATAGTAGTCCCGGGCCGCCAGCGGCAGCGCAACCAGCATGAGCAGTGCGCTCAGCAATCGCCGCACCAGGGCCCGGCGCCCCATCAGTGGGTGCCCACCTGCTTGTCCGGTGAGGCCAGCCGGACGACGTACAGGCCGCTGTGGAAGTCGGAAAAGAAGATCAGGTCTTTGTAGGGCTGCGGCCCCCAGACCATGGGGGCATTGGCAAACACTCCTTCTTTGCTTAGGGAGAAGTAATTGGCTATCTCCCGCCCCTGTTTGTAGAGGTCCCCCAGCAGTTCACCCGAAATGTCCAGCACCCGCAGTCCGCCCTGATAGAAGGCCGCATAAAGCGTGTCGCCCCGCACCCACAGGTTATGGGCGCCCGCTTCCGGAACCTGGTAAAGCGCCACTTCCCGGGGATTGTTGATATCTGAAAAATCCATAAAATGGAACCCACCTGCCGCATACGAGATGCGGTCATCAGTGGCATCGAAGCCGGCGGGGAAATCCTCATCGCCGGCAATGATATAAAAGGTACCCGTCGACTGGCTCAGAAACGGAAAAGCAGCGTGGTTGCGCCCCGTCGTGTCTTCCAGATGCGCGAGGGGTACGGGGTTGGACGGGCTGCCGCGACCGGCCGCTTTGAGCAGCGGATTCGCGTTGATCAGTGGGATGTTGCGCTCGGCTCTGGTGAGACCGCCCACGTCAACGGCGTAGACCCCGTCCTGCCAGTTGGAGGAATAGCCGATACCGTCCTCGATCCAGATATCGTGGATGGCATGACCGGGCGTGTCCAGCTCGAACACCCCCACGCGGTAGGGCTTGGCGGGATCCTCGATACTGATGACGTCAAACTTGCGGCCGTTGTTGACAGCATAAACATAGTTGTCATAGATAAAGGCGTTATGCACGCCGCCGGTCATATCGTGATTAAATACCGAGATTATTTTTACATCAAAGGGGTTGGATACATCCAGAATGACAAACCCGTTCTTGCGATTGGAGGCCCCCTCGCGGGTGATGACCGCCGTGCGCCCGTCTGTTGACACCTTCACGTCATTCACCGTACGCGCATCCACGATCACCGTGTCGATAATCACCAGGTTGGACGGGTCGGTCACTTCCCAGAAATAGGCCTCCCCGTTGGCGCCCCAGGTTCCGGTCACGGCAAAATCCCGCCCCTTGAACTCGCCGATCCCGGCCCACACCCACAGGTCGGAGGTATAGTGATTCTTCACCACGCCGTGGCCCACCAGCTCCACCTTCTTGCTCACGTTGCGCGGGACGATTCCAATGGTCTTGTGGCTGGAAAATCCACCGCTGTTCGCGTAAATGGTATAGATTCCGGCCGTTTCCGCCACGAACCGGCCGTCCGGTGTAATCTGACCGCTGGCAGGCAGCCCTATGCCGTAGTTGGCCTCACCTGTGAATGAGTAGCTGATGGGGGCGTCTTTCACCGCCTTCCCGGAGCGATTGGCCAGCGCTTTGGCTGTAAACCTCACCACGTCGCCGGTGCGCGCCTCTTCCACCGGACTGGTGAGCTCGATGCCAATAACCGGATTCCTTACGACTCTCACCTTGAGGGCAGCGGTGACTCCCTGCAGCTCGGCCTTCAGGGTGAAATTCCCCGGTTTCAAGGCCGTCAGATTACCGAAGGCATCGATCCGGGCGATGGACTTGTTGCTGGTGGAGAGCGCCGCACGCTCGTCCCGCTCCAATCCGGCCTCGTCAAAAACGGTCACACGGTAGTTGATGGTCGTGCCGGCATACAGTTTTTTGACAGGCTCTTCAAAGACCAGCCGGGCGACAGGTGGGAAGGGTACCTCGACGTAGAGCGTGTCCCTGACGCGCTCCTTGCGGGTTACGCTGATACTGCGCACGTACAGTGCCTGTCGGCCGGGTCGATGGGCCGTAATCTCTACGTGGGCGAAGCCGGTGGAATCGCTGATACGAGGACTGGCCGAAATCCCCTTGGCGGAGCTGCCGAAAATAAAGAAGGCATTGTTCGAGACTTTGCCCTCTTCGGTGAGCAACGCTATCTTGAGCATGGCGGAGCCGCCGATTTCCAGTTCCAGTGCTGCGGGTATGAACTCGAAATGCAGCGAGTCTTGCTTACTCTCACTGTCCTGTGCCACCAGGATTGATGCCACCAAGAACAGGCCCGCGGTGTATGCCATTGGCCTCATATTTACCTCCCTGGATTAGGTCTGATTTTACGGCAAAATAGACTGGGATGCTTAGGGTGATCTTTGCTCCGAGGTCCTGCCGCCGTGGCGCGTAAACTCGGCCCGGTCGCTGCATCACGGGGCGCCCCATCTAAGCGACCCTGATCCGGTGCTGGTAAAGCAGCTGATAATGGGGCTCGCATTCGGCGGCCAGCGCTTCCAGCCCGGGCGGCAGGGCAACCTGATTGGGCTTATAGGGCCTGAAGCCGGTAGACGCTTCCACGGACTGGTACCAGTGCCGGGCCCAGACCCCGTCCGTGGGCCGCCGGCCGGCCGCCCAGGATAGCATGTCCTCCCGAAACTCGACGCCCACACGGTGGCACAGAAGGGTCAGTGCCCGTGCGGGGTTGGTGAGAACATCGCGGGCGTCCAGCACCGGCGGGGGCTGCGAACGCTCATCCCAAAGTTGCCGAAAGAGCTCCGCCTGCTGCCTGTAACCCAGGTCCTCAACGGTCACGGCGGCCCGTTTTTCAACGTACGAGGCCAGCACTTCTCTGGGCTTGCGAATGAGGAAGCAGTGGGTCACCTCGTCCAGCCAGCGCCGGTCGATTTCGTCCAGCAGATGATGGGCCATATGCTTCTGAAACCAGACGGTCTTGCCCCACGGAATGGGGCCGGTGAGCCAAGCCACCACCGCGTGCCAGTCGGAGGACTGCGCAGCGATGATCTCCTCGCGTCCGGGATGGTCCAAACCGGTGCTGCGGAGGTAGTAGCCGTAGAGCGGCTCGTCGGTGACGAAGGTGTCGGGCCGGTTGCCCCAGGCGCGCAGCATGGCCGTGGAAATACTGCGCGGGCCCGACCACATGGCGATCCTGAGGGGTGGAGGCGACCTGTCCACGGGCGGGATTATCCTCCGGCCGTCTGGGCATCGACCAGGGCAGCGTAAAGGTCCTGCAACCGCCTGGTGAGGGGGCCGCGCCGGCCGCCGCTCATGGTGCGCCCATCAACGTCGATGACGGGAATGACCCCCGCGAATGTGCCGGTTACGAAAGCCTCGTCGGCGCCGTAGACATCGGCCAGCGAAAAGTCGGCCTCGGCCACGGGGATATCATGCTCGCGGCACAGGCGGATGATGGCCCCACGGGTGACCCCATGCAAGCAGTAGCGCCCGGTGGAGGTTTTGACCGCGCCCTTGCGCACCATGAAGAAGTTGGTGGAATTGCAGGTGGCGACAAACCCGTGGGGATCGAGCATCAAAGCCTCATCGGCGCCGGCCTTGTGGGCCTGGATGCAGGCAGTGATACAGTTCAGCTTGCTCAGGGAATTCAGCTTGGGGTCCTGCACGTCCGGTGCGCCGCGCCGCACATGGACGGTGAACAGCCTGATGCCCTGGCTTTGGGTGGCCTCGCTGGCAACCTTATACTCAGGGATAATCACGATGGTGGGCCCGCCGACGTTGGCCGCCGGATGCTGAAAGGGGGTCAGTTTGAGGCCGCGGGTGACCACCAGCCGGATGTGTACGTCCGTGGTCATGGCGTTGGCGTCGAGGGTCGCCCCGATCTTGTCCAGCAGTTCGTCGGGCGAGATGCCAATGTCCAGATCGATGGTCTTGGCCCCGGCGTAGAGCCGGTCCAGGTGGTCTGCGCTAAAGAGGAGCTTGCCCGCGTGCAGGCGCAACCCCTCCCAGACGCCGTCGCCCAGCAGGAAGCCGCTGTCGAAAACCGAGACGCGGGCCTCGTTGCGCGGGACAATCTCGCCGTCTACATAGATCAGGATATCCGCGTTGCGGGGGTCCTGGTCAAACGCATGGGTTCCGGTGAGCATGGCAGTGCCTTTCCTTGCTTTGGGGGAGACAAGTTAGCAAGGTGAGTGTTGGGTCTCAAGGCCGCGGACGGACAGCCGCTCGTGGTTGGGGATGCAAACGGGGTGGGCTACCGCCTCCCCTGGCGGTATCACGCCCACCGACGGAAGGGGTGGCCCAAAGGTGGCCCAAACGTGACCCCAAGATGGCCGCAACGGGCTGGTGGCCCCCCCCGGGGGGGTGCCACGGGTCACGTCGGAGGGGATGGCACCGAGGCGGCACCAACGTGACATCAAGATGACACCGTTGCGACCCCA
>JADFSS010000068.1 GCA_022560655.1 Candidatus Neomarinimicrobiota bacterium | reverse complement strand
CTGCTTCGGAACTTATATCCACGTACTCATCAATGAATGTTTCGTCCAATATTTCGGGGATCACATCGCCGGCCTCGCCCAAAGGTTTGAGCCCCTCGATTCCGGGGAAGCGCTCGGGCTTGACGACGACGATGGTTACATTCCGATTGTGCTCCTTCAATCTTCGCGAAATGCCTGTCACGGAACCACCGGTGCCGATCCCACCTACAAAGTGCGTTAGATCCGGCGATTGCGATACAATTTCCGCTCCCGTTGTTTCGTAATGGGCCAGCCAGTTGTCGTCATTTCCGTACTGGTTCGCAAAATAGTACTTTTCAGGAGATGAATCGGCGCTGAACTTCCCGCAATGCTTCATCGTAGCCTTCTAGAGGATCGGTCAATATCACTTTGGCCCCATGTGCCTTGATACGCATCAGGCGCTCTCTGCTGGCATTCCCAGGGATCACCAACTCCACCTGGCATCCAAGAGCTTGACCATAGATGGCATAAGCGATGCCGGCGTTACCTGAAGTCGAGTCCAGAATCACTTTGCCATCATTTAACTGGCCCCGCTTGAGAGCATTCAGCAGCATCCTTGCGACGGGCCTATCTTTTAAGGAACCCCCAGGATTCAGATATTCCGCCTTCGCCGACACCGTTGCAGCGGGGTATTCACCGGAGAATATCAATATGGAAACCAGGGGGGTTTTCCCAACCAGCTCGAAGAGGCCCATATTGGTGATGCGCTCTGTATTATTGGGTCTCACTTCCATCCAATCCCTCTTCCTCTTTGATCACCAGGCCCGGTATTTAAGTTCTCGTTGATAAGCGCGCTGAATCTGCTCCCTGCGCTGCCGGAAGGAGGCTCCACTTGGACCTCTTCGGCATATCCCGTAGAGGTCCGGGGCGACCTCGAGCCGAACGAGCCCAACCCGCCTGGATCAATAGCGCTAGTCCGCGGCAGACCTTAAGGACACCCATCCACGGGGTGCATCTCGAGCCGCAGCCAAGCATCGCCGGGAGTAGTGTGGCACGCCGCCAGGAGTCCGTGCAGACCGACTCAGCATCCCCGCGTTGACCGAAAAGCCCTCAGGACTGGGATGGCGATATCAGCGCCGGCTCAAGGACGGTGATCATCTCCCCCTTATTGTGCAAGTCCATGACGATATCGGCCCCGCCGATCAGTTCTCCGTTCACGAAAAGTTGCGGGATCGTAGGCCAGTTGGAATGCTCTGATAGACGCACCCGAATTTCGGGGTCCTCGAATATGTTCACGTCCTTATAGTCCACCCCATAGAAATCCAGCACCTGGACCACCGCGTTTGAAAAGCCGCACTGGGGTTGCTCCTTGGTGCCCTTCATATACAAGATGATGGGGGTGGTTTCGATGTCGAGTTTAATCTGCTCTGCAAGACTCATCTCTTGAGACCTCCGTATATCCGAATTGCCGGTTGTCCACCAGCTGCCAGTACGCTGGTCAGCACTCATTTGTGCTTTGCCACCATCCAACTACACTTCTATAAAAGACTGAATATCAATCGCTTCCACGACAGTCCCCGGTGGTGCCTGAATATACGACCATTAACGTCCTATTTACAAGTTCCAGATATGCATTTAGCCCGCTTCAAATGGCCTTGCGGATGGGGGGAGCAGGTCAACAGCTCCTGACCGCGACCCTGGGAGTCGCAACCGCAATGCTTGGCAGGACTTGCCGGGTTACTCTATGACCTCAGGCATTCGGACCATGCGGTAACGGCTCATCGACCACTGTGGGAAGTACGCGTCGGCGCTGCTTGCGTTCCATACCGCCATGGCACCGGCAAGGCACCCAACCCAGAGCCGGGTGTGATCTGTTGGATTCCAGTTCCTGCCGCTGACACATCCTCGGCTACGGGTACAATCCATCCGTCTTGGCTGCCATGATAAAATCGTTGCGGTGCAGGCCGTGAATGACGTGCGTCCACCAGGTTACCGTTACTTTACCCCATTCTGTCAAGAGGGCCGGATGGTGTCCCTCTTGCTCCGCCAGCTGGCCCACTCCAGTGGTGAACAGTAGGGCCTGCGCGAAATTTTCAAACCTGTACGCTCGCTCGAGCCTCGGGATGCCGCTACGTTCCACCAGCGCCCAATCAGGCAACTTGGGCAGCAGCTCCTGGATCTCCTCCTCCGTGACCCGGGGTGAGTCCTTGCGGCAGGCCTGGCAGCTCATATCCTTCAACAGTTGCATTTGCGATCTCCCTCGACTGCCCCGTGTTTAGGGCGATCTAAATACCTACTCGGCGCCTTGTTGCTCAAGAAAAAGGCGCGGAGCCTTCAGTTTTCATGCTTGACTGCAAGCAGAATCTGGTAGCCGGATGGTTCCTGTGGCGCGTTGACGGATGATGGAATCGTTGCTACCAATCCGTTCAAATCGATGCCCAAAAATGGCTTATCGTACAAGGCCAATTTTTCTTTTGCCTTGAGGAGATTCCTCATCGCCCCTTCCAACTTGCCGATGGAAAACAAATGCAGTCCCGCCGTGAACTGTATAAGACCACGAAAAATTATTTCGGCGTCATCCTCTTGCTTATCCGACATATCTCGCCAGACGTTTTCCCACGCCTCGTGCGCTTCATAATATTGCTGTTTGTTGAAGAGCGCAACGCCCCTGGCGAATTCAACTTCCTGATTTTGTGAGAGGTGCGGTTCAGATAATCGACCTAGCTCAGCTCTCTTCCGTTTACGTGGTGGCATGCCAACGGACGCAATCAATGACTGATTCGGGGTCTAGGCTATTTCGGTGGATGGGAGTCATTTAATGATGATAAACGCTTGCTAACCGAATCTACCGTCCAGTGAAGTAAGGACCAACAACAAGGCAACGGACAACCGCCGGCTCCTTGTGCCCCTATCATGTCGTTGCTTTATAGGCCAGGTACTACAACGTTATCACGCGATCCACATCCACTGTTAATTGCGCTACTTCTTTCGGAGTAATCCACCTTGAATTTAACCACTCCAGGTCTTCATCCAAGACCCCCCGGGCCTTGCCACACGCGCCTCAGGTGTAAATAGGTACATTATTCTCCAATGCGCTCTGAATCAAATCTTTAAGTGGGGGGATACCCACAGGAAGGACACTATCGGATACCACCTTCCTCGCCAACACGCTCGCATCGCCTGCAAGTATCACCTCCGGCTCGTGTCCCGCCTCAATTGAACCTTGAGCCAGGAAAAATGCCAAACCTGCTCGCGTGGGATCCTCTGAGCCGTGAGTTGATATGATTAAGATTCGCGCCATGTAAGAACACCTCCTGTCCTTGATTGATACTCCATCAAACTACCTTGTTTTATTGTTTTGTTACCCCCGCCCCTATGGGCTGCATTGCTGCGATGTGACTCCCATACGGCTTGAGCTAACCCCGAAAGCCCACCGCGTCACTTAATCCTCGCCGTTCCAAAAGGTGCCTGGCCTTGGCGTAAGAAAATCTCGCCATACCGCCGGAAATGGAGTCCAATGAATGCAAGTGCAACTCCACAAAGAATTTCACAAAAAAGAGTCCCCCCAAGCGGGGGGTTACGGAAGCAGTGGGGGCCAGCGCCACCGGGGCAAAGCTGTTCGATGACTCCAGAATATCGCGACTTGCATGGGGGTCATAGCTCTGCCAGGTCAAAGCCGCAAAAAGTTTGGGACTCTGCCACGGATAGCGGTTAAGCCACTCCCAATAGCTGCTGAGCTTGGCTTCCTGAGATACACGCTCTCCCGCACCATGGCATAGCAGAAGTATACAGTTGAATCCGTCATCCGGGTCTAAGCGGGGAACAATCTCGCCCGGTTTTTCGGCTCGCAATGGGACCTCGGTTGCCAGCTGGATTCCACGGCGCAGCAGTGTCTTGAACAGCCGCTCGCAGAAACCGGCTTCCCATCCCTCCAGGTTACGCGACCCATCGATTAACAGTATCGTTGGTTTACCTGGTATGGTGACCGAATTACCCGGCATGAGCGCTTGTCCCCGACGTGCCGCGCGAGCCAGGCGCTATCATGCGCCTTAGCGCTTTAACGCTGCACTTAACTGTTTGGCCTCCTCCTCATCGAGAAAATACTCTAGTTTAGTTTCATAGCCCAATTTCTTGAGCGTAAGGAGAAGGCGCAATCGTCCGTCATCTGTGCGCTCAAGTTCAAGAGTTTTAGGCTCATGCGATGTTCGAAAAAGCTGCTCCACCATCGGCCTCCATCAATACTGATAGCTGGTTGTAATGGCATGAATTTCAGTCAGCTGAATGCTAATGAAAAGGATCATTTTCGGAAGCCAGGATCCCTCCAGTGGTTCCCGGCCGTCAGATGCTCGGTTGCAGGGGCGGTTATGAGGGCAGTAGAAGATCTAACCCTCCCGTTGCTCGTATTTAGCCTTGAGACGGTCGATGACCTTACTGTCGGCCAGGGTGGTCGTATCGCCGATGGCCTTGCCCTCCGCGATATCACGTAGCAGACGCCGCATGATCTTGCCACTGCGGGTCTTGGGAAGTTCCTGGGTGATAATCACTTTTTCCGGCCTTGCGAACGCGCCGATTTTCGCGGCGACATGCTGCCGGATAGCTTCCCCCAGTGATGAATTCCCCGCGTGCGCTGCAGTCAGGCTGACGAATACCACAATGGCCGATCCCTTGATTTCGTGATCGATACCGATGGCCGCTGCTTCCGATACGGCAGGGTGATCGACGCAGGCTGACTCAATTTCCATGGTGCCCAGGCGATGGCCGGAAACGTTGATCACGTCGTCAACCCTGCCGAGTATCCAGAAGTAGCCGTCCTTATCGAGTTGGGCGCCGTCGCCAGTGAAATAGTTTCCGGGGAACCGGCTCCAGTAAACCTCCTTGAAGCGTTCCGGATCACCGTAGATGCCCCGCAGCATGGCCGGCCAGGGTGAGGTAATAATGAGCAGCCCCCCTGCACCTCTTGCCACCGGCGCACCGTTTTCATCGACAATCTCAGCCTCGATACCCGGCAACGGATGAGTGGCTGAGCCCGGTTTTGTAGCGGTAATGCCCGGCAGGGGAGAGATCATGATATTCCCAGTCTCCGTCTGCCACCAGGTGTCAACAATGGGGCAATGGCTGCTGCCGATAACTTTGTGGTACCATTTCCACGCCTTGGGATTAATAGGCTCTCCCACGGTTCCAAGCAGGCGCAGAGATGAGAGGTCGTGGCGGCGGGGGAAGTCATCGCCCCAGGACATGAACGTCCGGATCGCCGTCGGGGCCGTGTAGAAAATAGTCACGCCGTGCTTGGCGATGATCGACCAGAAGCGATCCTTGTCAGGGTAGCCGGGCGCTCCCTCGTACATCAATGTGGTGGCACCATTTGATAAGGGCCCGTAGATGATATAGGAGTGACCCGTAATCCACCCGATATCGGCGGTGCACCAGAAAACGTCGTCAGATTTCAGGTCGAACACGTACTTGGAAGTGTATGTAACTCCCGTGAGGTAGCCGCCGGTGGTGTGCATGATGCCTTTGGGTTCACCCGTGGTACCGCTGGTGTACAGCAGAAACGACAGCGCCTCGCTGTCCAGCTGGGCGGCTTCATGTTGGGCGGAAGCCCCCTCCATGAGACGGTGATACCAATGGTCGCGGTTTTCGTGCAGCTTGAGGGCTGCCCCGTCACCGATGTGACGAACAATGATGACATCCTTCACGGGTGAGCCGGCGGCGGAGATGGCTGCATCGACGATATTCTTGAGGGCTATGATTTTGCCGTTTCGGTAACCACCGTCGGCGGTGATGATAAGTTTGGAGCCGCAGTCTTTCACGCGGTCACTGATAGCTTCGGCGGAGAAGCCTGCAAAGATGATACTGTGCGCGGCCCCGATGCGTGTACAGGCCAGCATGGCCACGGCCAGCTCGGGAATCATGGGCATGTAGATCGTCACCCGATCCCCTTCCTTTACCCCGAATGTAGCCTGCAGCACATTTGCAAATTTGCACACCTCACGATGAAGATCGTAATAGGTGAGGACCCTCTGGTCCCCAAGTTCCCCTTCCCAAATGATGGCTGCCTTGGTACGACGCCAGGTCAGGATATGGCGGTCCAAACAGTTATAGGCTATGTTGGTCGTGCCGCCCACGAACCATTTGGCATCGGGCTCGTCCCAGTCCAGAATCTGGTCCCACTTCCTGAACCAGTGCAGTTCTTCGGCCTGATTGGCCCAAAAAGCGAGCCGGTCTTTTCTGGCCGCTGCATAGATGGAATCATCACTGGCGTGGGCCTGTGCGCTAAACTCAGCCGGTGGTTTGATCACGTGCTCTGCGTCTAGTACGGAGGACGAGTCGGCATGGTCCGGCATGGCATGCGCTCCCGTGTGGTTTGAGTTTATCAGAACAGGGTACGGCCGTCGCAGTTTAATGCGTCCCCCAGCGCCGAGCAAGCCCAGTCGCTACGATCCTTCGACCCCAGGATTCAGCCTGTGCCCCAATAAGGCCAGCGCGACACCCCCCAGGATCACCACCGTTGCTATTCCCAGCCGGGCCGTCACCGCTTCGGCGAGCAACAGCACCCCTGCCACGGAGGCGATAATGGGGACGGTCAGCTGCACAACTGCTGCCTGGGTCGCAGACAAGC
Source organism: Candidatus Neomarinimicrobiota bacterium (assembly GCA_022560655.1). NCBI lineage: Bacteria > Pseudomonadati > Fidelibacterota > Fidelibacterota bacterium. The sequence continues at coordinate 4,001 of JADFSS010000068.1, read as the reverse complement.
CCCGCAATGCGCTGTACCAGATCGTGTACCCGATTCCAGACGCGAGAATGCCCGACAGGAGTGCGAAGGTGATTCCCGGGCGGGTGAGGTGCATCGCGCCTGCATTTGCTACGGCGAGCAGGAGGGCGAAGGGAACCGACCGCATGAAATTGGCGGCGGTATCACCAAGTGGATTTTCAGAGCCGCGCCCTCGTAGGGAATAGAAACCCCACGATATTCCGGCCATCGCCATCAGCACGGAGGCCCCTACGGGTGGTGCGGTGAGTCCGGGAAATAAAAGGATGATCAGCCCGCCAAAGGCAGCGGCCAGCCCCAGCCATTGGTAACTGCCAATCGCCTCTCCGCTCCAGAGGGCTGCTGTGAGCATGGTCAGCTGCACGGCGGCGAAGAGAATGAGGGCCCCGGTGCCGACGCTGAGTTCAACATAGGCAAATGAGAATGCCGCGGCGTAACCGAACAGGAATCCGGCCGAAAGCCAGCTGCCGCTCGTCCGTGTCGGGCGCGTTTGCCCCGGCAGGGTGGCGATGGCGGCCAAGGCCACCGCCGCCGATATGAGGCGTAAAATTGCAAAACTGCCGGCATCGATGGTGTTCCCGCTGAAGCCCGCCTTGTTAAATAGCGAGTTGGCCGCAAATGCCACCATGGCAAGGGCCGTGAGAGCGCCGGTTCTGTTGGCGGCGGCGGCAGTCATCGTTAAGTGTTCGCCTGCATTGTGGGAGTGCCAGGTAGCGCCGGTAGTTCCATCGTGGTGGCGTGGTTAGCCGGCAGAACGCACTAAAAAGATAGACGGCTGGCCATAGCTGGGCAAGTCATTTTTGTGGCCCTGGGTTGCGAGCCAGACAGTGTTGCTGCCCAACCTCCTCGCCGCGCAAATGGCCATGCAGACGAGGGTCCTGGGCGGCTAATTATCCGCAGAGGGCGGCGGGATCACATGCGATGTTCTAAAACACCTGAGTTAGGGCATTAGCGCAAACAGTTCCCGCGCCCCTGGGATGCCCTTGAGGGTCCGTGTGCCGCGCGATTCGAACGAGAATCCTGCGCCCTCCGCAAGGGAGCGGGCGATTGCGGAGACGAGAACTTCGCCAGGCTGGGCCTCGGCTACGATGCGGGCAGCTTCGTGCACGGCAAGTCCGGCTAGGTCGCCCCCAAGGAGCTCGACTTCCCCAATGTGCAGCCCCTGCCGGACCTCGAGTCCCAGGCGACCGACCCGCTCCCGAATCCGCTTGGCGGCGTCCAGTGCCTGAGCAGGTCCTTCGAAACGGGCAAGGAAGCCGTCTCCGGTCGTGTTCACCTCATACCCGCGCGTTTCTGCCAAGACCTGGCGCACCGTCTCGTCATGCTTCGCAAGCAGCGCCCGCCAGGCACGGTCACCCAACGACCTGGCCCGAACCGTGGAATCGACAATGTCGGTGAAGATCAAGGTTGCGAGTACCCGCTCGCCGTGCCGGGGCTGGAGCCACTCACGCAGCCCTTTCCATTCGAGCGCCACCACCGGCTCATTGCCCACCACCCACGCGTCATGCTCCGGCGGGATGTTGTAAGCGCTGCCCGCAGTGAGCTCGTGGGTCGTGCCGTCGGCCAGGGAGACTGTCATCGCTCCCGAGAGCACAAATCCCATGTGCCGGTACTCACACCACTCAGTGCCGACGATGGGGCGGATGTGGGTGGACCACCGCCAGCCAGGCGGGGTGACAATTCGTCCGATGGTCATGTCACCAATTTCCAGGGTTTCCGTATGAACCTCGGCAATCGTCTCAACGTGATCGGGGTCCTCGAACGTCCCGCTTATGCGTCGTGCCATGGGTGGCCTCCTTGCCGGCTCTCCAACATCAGCTACCTGAGCAGCACCGTTTGATGGACTTGGTCTATCGAGGCGTAACCAGGCGAGCGATGCAGGTATGAGTGGGTACCTCCCACCCTGCCTGATCCTCGCCCTTGCAGATCACTGGGTGGTACCCGGCCTGCTGCCGCTCCTTCACCAGATGCGTAGACTCCCGGCCCTGGGAGGTCAAAGATATTCAGTATCACCGCTCTAGTATAGCCGGCCTCGTTTCCGGGCACCGTTTGCAAAGGTGTGGGCTGGCCGGGTGTTAATCCAGCCCCATGCGGGTAAGGAGTTCACGATACTTGGGATCATCGGCCATAAGTGCCCGTACCCCGGGGTCGGCTTCGGCCAGGAAGAGTATGGAAAATAGCCGTGCCTCGAACCCTTCCTCGAGTTGGGCCAGCAGACCTTCAGCGTCCTGGGCAATTATTCTGGCCACACTTTTTGCGAATAGATTGGAGCCCTCTGCGTTAAATACTTTGGAGGCTAAGCCGGTCTCCAGGATTAGAGCCTCCAGTCCATACTGTTCCCAGATCAGACGTAACTCAGCGGCCTGTTTCAGAGTCGGGCCGTACCGGGAGTGATCTTCCGCCAGCAAGTCTAGCCATTCCTCAATCTGTCCAGTCTGTAACATCTGAAGCGTGAGCAGACCGGTAGCCAGAGGAAAGCCGGGATGCAAGTCCAATGCACTCTCGAACTGCTGTCTGGCAGTCACGTACTGCTCATCGCAGTAGTAAATCCAAGATCTCACCGCGGCGATTATGGGCGAGAGAGGATCCAGTTCATGGGCAGCATTAATATGAGGGATAGCCTCGTCAAACCTTCCCAGAAACGCAAGGAGCTCAGCATACCATTGCTGGCCCGTGGCGTAATTGGGGTTCAGCTCTAACGCGATCAGGTACTCACGCTCCGCTTCGGCGAAGTCCCAGGCATAATTTTGCAACACATAGGCCAGGGATGTGTGAGCCTTTGCGAGGCCAGGGTCAATCGCCAATGCTTTTAGCGCGGCCCCCTTTGCTTTCGGGAATGCTTCATCCCTGGATACATTGGAGTATTGATCCATGAGGTTATAGGTATCGGCCAGCCCCACATATGCCTGGGCGTAGAGGGGATCGGCATTGATGGCCTGCTGAAAGAAATTCTTTGCAAGACGCAGATCGCGTCCCGTTCGCTTGTTCCAGAAATGGTACCCCTTGAGATAGAAATTATAAGCCTCGATGCTTTGGGTTGGTTGGCGATCGAGCCGAGCCGATTCAGACGGCGATAGGGTAACTCGCAGCGCTTCGGCGATGCGGCCGAGCACATTCAACTGCTGGACGTGCAAGAAGTGGAAATGGAATGGGTGGGTGGCTTCGAAGCCCGCATTGGTCACTTTTTCAATCTTGGTCAAAATGCTTGGGAAATCGTCTATTGGGGAATTTTTCCATTCCAACAGGAATCCGTCCTGATCGACGTGAACGTCAACGGTGCGCTGAATGCGATCCTGAACTTCGACCAACTGTCGATCAACGTTGGTGGAGTTCCAACGGTCGTCGGTGACTGGGTCGACAATGCCGACGCCCATCGTCTTCGCCGCGACTTTGATATTCATAATGTTGAATTCAACGTCTGGAACTACACGGGGTGCAGTGCTGTCGGTTGCCGCTCGCGGATCACCTACAACTGGGGCTTCGGTGGGCGGTATTTCCGTGTGGACGAGAAGTTGCAATTCTCGGCCAAGGAAAACGGCACTGGAATCGTCTTCGACGACAGCACCAACCAGATTAACTACGATGTGGATGTCGACAACAACTTGATCGGTGCACAAATAATCGGTAACGGCCAGTACTTCCTCAACAATTGCTTGAGCTTCTCGGTGGGAACCAAGGTTGGCGTGTATGCCAACGTGATCAACCACCGCTCGCGCATCTACAACATCGACGGCACCGCGTTTGTCAATAACGGTCCAAACAACGGCGCGGAATTCGACGTGACTTCCAACAAAACCGATGTTGCGCTGATGGCCGAACTCAACGTTGGATTCAATTATCAGTTCAACCAGCGCTGGAACGCCTACAGCGGTTACCGCGCCTTGGGAATTACCAGTCTTGCTACCGCCACTGGCCAGATTCCGCGCGACCTGCGAGGAGTCCAAGATGTGCAGATCATCGATTCCAACGATGGTGTGCTCCTGCAC
>JADFSS010000067.1 GCA_022560655.1 Candidatus Neomarinimicrobiota bacterium | reverse complement strand
GCCAGGTGCTCGATCGCCTGGACCCCATCAACGATATCTCACCGATATTTCGCCGGTTTAGTTATGACCCCCGCCTGGTCGAGCTTGCCCATTCTGCCATCGGCGAGGAAGTCCTCCTGTTCAAGGACAAGATCATCTACAAGCCGCCCGGGACCATGGGTTACGACATGCATCAGGACTTGCCGTACTTCCCGCTGTCGGTACCCTTCGATGCGATTACGATCGTCATGATCAGCCTCGATCGCGTCAACGCCGGATGGTGGTTTTGTGGTGGCCGGTTTCACCGATTCTTACGGCGCAGGTGCAAATGATGTCTGGCTGCTCCGACTGGCCCCGGCAGCGCCCCATATCAGCAGTGTTATGGACGTGCCCGATGATCAGGGGAGACAGGTCTACGTGAGCTGGAATCGCAGCTATATGGACTTGGATGCTGGGATTATTCAGTATGGCATCAAACTTCAAAACCCCGAAGGACAGTGGGTGTCGTTGGGGAGTGTGGCCGCCGAGCAGGCCGAAACCTACACCTACCTGGCCGATACCTTCGGCGACTCCAGCGCCACCGGCACGGTCTGGAGCCGGTTCCAGGTCACCGCCCACTCCGACGACCCAGCCATCTTTTACACCTCGCCGGTGGACTCAGGCTACTCCATCGACAACCTGGCTCCGATGACACCTTCGGGGCTGATGGCCTCGATGGCGGATGGACTGGCTGTGTCCCTGACCTGGAACGGCCCGGTGGATCACGACTTTGACTTCTTCAGGCTGTACCGAATGGCAACTATCGATACCGCCGCTATGTCCCTCGTCGAGACTAGTGAAACTTCTTTTACGGATACCACCGTTGAAGCGAGCCAGAGTTATGAATACTGGCTGACGGCCGTGGACATCAACGGGAATGAGAGTGACCAGTCTCAGGCGTTGTCGGTGACAGTACTGGGAATAGAGGACGCCCCCGGCCTGCCCGCCGAGTTTGCCCTGCACACCAACTACCCCAACCCCTTCAACCCGGCCACCACCCTGCGGTTCGATCTGCCGGAAGCGGCGGTGGAGGTGCGGCTGGTGGTGTATGATCTCCTGGGCCGGGAGGTGGCCCGGCTGCTGGACCGGCGGGTGGAACCCGGCTACCACCAGGTGACCTGGGACGGGCGGGACCGGAACGGCCGACAGCTGCCCACGGGGGTCTACATCGCCCGACTCACAGTACCGGGGTACGCCAAAAGCATCAAGCTGCTGCTGCTGAGGTAGGGGCACAGCGCGCTGTGCCCCACGGAAGCCCGCAATCGACAGGGCGCACGACCGCCCGCTAAGGGAGGACGGGGGCCCACTCGCTGGGCCCCCCCGCCGCGTGACTCCTCCCCCTTCCCTCCTCGCTGCCTGACCCTTACCTTTCCCCCCAACGCTCTTTGACATTTCACCCCGCCGCAATGTGTCCCGATGCTTCGGGAGGCGGTGGTCCACACCACCCCAGACGCCCCGCGCTGGTTGGGTATCACCTTGGTATCACGTTGGTATCACCTTGGTATCACTTCGGTATCACTTCGGTATCACCCTCTCCGACGGGGAGCGTGATACCGGACCCGGGGGGTGGGGCCTCGGCCCTGGCCGTCCCGACCACGGGGAGGCCGTAGCCGCCACGGCGAGCCGGTCTCCGCTTCCCGCCCCACCCAGCCTCGGGGACCTGTTGGTGTCACCTTTGGGCCACTTATGGGCCATCTTTGGGTCACCACTCCCGTCGGTGACCGTGGCCCCAGCATAGGGGGGAGGGGGTCATGGTCAGGGGCGAGGGCCGCCGCCGTTGGCGCGACTAAGGCCAGCTCAGTGTGACGAGTCGAGTGGGATCAGTATCGAGGGCTAGTCGCCCGGCGGTTCGCCTTCGGCAGACGCGGCGGCTTCCGCCTTCTGCTTTAAGGTGTAGGGGCAGTCCTTGTCCTCGTAGTCGGCCCGCTTCTTCAGGTCGTCCTCGCTGAAATACCAGATGCACTGGGGACAGGTCCACGGCTTGCCGTTGTAGCCATGGCGCTGCTCATTCAGCTGCAGGGCAATCCCCGAATAAGGGCAATCGGCCTCGCTGTCCGGCTCCGGCCAACTATAGTTCTGGTACAGAAAATCGTAGGTGGGCTCTTGGTTCTCCACGCGGGCTCCTTCCCGTTTTCGCTGCCGAAAAAGTTAACGCCGTTGCACGGGGCGTATCAATCATCGTGATGGTCGCCGAGGCCACCGGGCAATTGGTCCACCACCGGGCGAGTTCCCCCTTTGTTTACCAGAGGCGGAGGCTTAATTTTTTGCCGTGGCACGCCACCGACGTTCAGCGTCTCGAACCCCCACCCACGCCGCCCGATCATCATCCCTCGCAAGGCCGGCACGGCATGCCTGCTCCCCGCCAACGGCCGCAACCTCCACCGCGGTGACCACTGGCCAGGTTGAACCTGAGTGTCCTGCGTGATTGAATCCAAACTCACGGCCCCCGAGCCCATCGCGGAAGATACGGCCGCCGAAAAGTCCCTCCGCCCTGGCAAACTGGAGGAGTTCATCGGGCAGGATGAGGTGGTCGCCAACCTCCAGGTCTACATCGAATCGGCCCGCAGGCGTAACGAGAATCTGGATCACGTGCTGCTGTTTGGCCCACCGGGGCTGGGCAAGACCACACTGGCCTACATCATCGCCCGGGAGCTGGGAGTCAACATGAAGACCTCCTCCGGACCGGTGTTGGATCGCCCGGCCGACCTGGCCGGTATCCTCACCAACCTCGCTGACCGGGACGTTTTTTTTGTGGACGAAATTCACCGCATCAATACCGCGGTGGAGGAGTACCTCTACGCGGCCATGGAGGACTACCGCATCGACATCATGCTGGACAAGGGTCCCAACGCCCGCTCGGTGCAACTCACACTGGCGCCCTTTACCCTCATCGGGGCCACCACCCGGCTGGGCAATCTGACATCGCCGCTACGGGACCGGTTCGGCGTCATTCAACGGCTGGACTTCTATTCCCCGGAGGACCTCAAGCTGGTGCTCATACGCTCGGCTCAGCTGCTGGAGATCGGCCTGGATGCCGATGCCGCCAACGAAATTGCCCGGCGAGCACGGGGCACGCCTCGGCTGGCCAATCGCATCCTGCGACGCGCGCGGGACTTCGCCGAGGTGGATGGTGCTGGGCATTTGACGCTGGAGGTGGCCCGTAATGCGCTTCAGCGGATGGGCATTGACGAGTTGGGGCTCGACGACATGGATCGACGTATTCTCACCCTGGTGGTAGATACTTTTCAGGGCGGCCCGGTTGGGGTGGAGACGCTGGCCGTCGCTCTGCACGAGTCCTCACGCACCATTGAGGAAGTCTACGAACCGTTCCTCATCAAGGAGGGTTTCCTGCAGCGCACGCCCAGGGGCCGCGTGGCAATGGAGCGGGCCTACACCTACCTGGGCATGACACCTGCGGTAGGGCAGAAAACACACCAGCAACCCCTGTTTTGACGGGCAGTCGGACCGATGGAATTTGATATCGTCGAAAAAACGCCGCGCCTGGCGGACTTTGATTTTGAGCTGCCGCAGCGGCTCGTGGCCCAATACCCCTGCGCAGAACGCGACCACTGCCGCCTTATGGTCCTTGACCGGGCCAAGCAGACCTCCCAGAGCCACCAGTTTTTCCAACTGGCGGACTTCCTGGATGAGGGCGACGTGCTGGTCTTGAATGACACCCAGGTGTTCCCCGCCCGTCTGTTCGCCACGAAGGATCGGAGTACCTCGAAAGTGGAGGTCTTCCTGCTCAGGGAGCTGGAGGACCGGTTGTGGGAAGTGCTGGTGAAGCCGGCCCGGAAAGTGCGGGTGGGCAACCGGCTGATATTTCAGCAGGACCTGATGGGCGATGTCATCGACAACACGATCTCCGGTGGCCGCGTGGTGCGTTTTCATGAGCACAATACGTCCTTTTATGATTTTCTGGAGCAACATGGCCAGTCGCCCCTGCCGCCCTATATCCACCGGGATCCGGAGCCCGGGGACAAGGCTGCCTATCAGACGGTCTATGCCCGCAGCCGGGGGGCGGTGGCGGCCCCCACGGCCGGCCTGCACTTTACGCCTTCACAACTGGACGAGCTGCCCAACAAGGGGGTGAGCATCGCTTACCTCACCCTGCATATCGGGCTGGGGACCTTCCGACCCGTGCGGGTGGAGGACATCACCCGCCACCACCTGGACTCGGAGTACTATTGCATTGACGACCAGGCCGCTGAGGTGATAAATCAGGCCCGGGCCGGCGGCCACCGGGTCGTGGCGGTAGGCACTTCCACTGCGCGGGCATTGGAAACCGCAGCGGCGGGTCCGGCCATCACCAGCAGACAGGGCTGGACCGACAAGTTCATCTACCCGCCCTACACCTTCCTGGCTGTCAACGGACTGCTGACCAACTTCCACCAGCCCAAGTCGACCCTGATCATGCTGGTCTCCGCCTTTGCCGGCAAGCCGTTTCTGTTTGACAGCTATCATCAGGCGATCCGCGAGGCGTATCAGTTTTACAGCTACGGCGACGCCATGCTCATTCTGTAGACCCGTCAGCGGCTGGCCTGCACCCCGCTAGCTCCATGAGCCCACCGCCTGCACAGCCCAACGTGGGAGCTATCATTCCCGCCGGGGGCCAGAGCAAACGATTTCCCGACCAAGATGGTCTGCGCAAGCAGTTTCGTAAGCTGCGTGGCAAGCCGCTGCTGGTGCATACGCTGGAACGGATATGGTCGGTGCCGCAGGTGGGCGCGGTGGCGGTGGCGGTCCCTGAGGATGACTTGGCTTACGCCCAGGACCTGTTGCAGCCGCTGAGCCCTGCCGGCGTGAAACTGATGGTGGTGGCGGGGGGCGCCACCCGCCAGGCATCGGTTGCAGCGGGACTGGCCGCCCTGCCCGAGGCCGTGGAAGTGGTGGTGGTCCACGATGCGGTACGGCCCCTGTTTGACCCGCAATGGATTACCGCCACCATTGCCCTGTGCGAAGAGTTTGCGGGCGCCATTGTGGCGGTCCCTTCCACGGATACGCTGAAGGAAGTACGGGCGGGCGCCAACGCGGAGTCCCCCTCGAGCGGCGCCATCATTCGGACGGTCCCCCGCGGGGCTATCTGGCGGGCCCAGACGCCTCAGTCCTTCAGGGCCGGCATCCTGCGGCATGCGCTGCGACAGGCCCAGGAGACGGGTGCAACCGGAACCGACGAGGCCGCCCTGGTGGAAGCGCTGGGCGGAACCGTGGCCGTAGTGGAGGGTTCGCCCGGCAATATCAAGATTACCACGGCCGACGACTGGGACTACCTGACGTGGCGGCTGGGCCACGTGGTGGAGACGCAACCGGATGTTTAGGACCGGCCTGGGTGTGGATGTCCACGCTTTCAGCGCGGGGAGCGGCCTGACCCTCGGGGGTGTCGCCATTCCCTTTGGCAAGGCTATCGCCGCGCACAGCGATGGGGACGTGGTGATCCACGCCGTGGTGGATGCCCTGCTGGGGGCCGCCGCGCTGGGCGATATTGGCAGCCATTTCCCATCGAGCGACCCGCAGTGGCAGGGGGTCAGCAGTCGGGTGATCCTTGCGCGCTGCCGGGAGTTGCTGGCCGCTGCCGGTGCCAGCATTAACAGTGTGGACTGCAGCGTCATCCTTCAGGAGCCGCAGCTAGCCCCCTTCATCGCCGGGATGCGGCGCAACCTCGCCGACGATCTGGGCCTCGACACGGTGCAGGTGAGCATCAAGGCCACGACCACCGACCAGCTGGGCTTCGCCGGTCGGGGCGACGGGATTGCCGCCCTGGCCGTGGCAACGCTCACGACACCAGACGTCGCGACCCCGCCACAATGAGCGTCCGCGTTCGCTTCGCTCCCAGCCCCACGGGCTTCCTCCATGTGGGTGGCCTGCGCACCGCCCTCTACAACTGGCTGTTCGCCCGCGGGCAGAGCGGCACCTTTATCCTGCGTATCGAGGATACGGACCCGTCGCGCCAGGTGGAAGGGGCCGTGGACAACCTGTTGGCGTCGCTGGCATGGGCCGGGCTGGATATTGATGAGGGTCCCGGCATGGGCGGCGAGCACGGCCCCTATCTGCAATCGCAGCGGTTGGACATCTATCATAACCACGTCCGCCAGTTGCTGGCGGGCGGCCACGCCTACCCCTGCTTCTGCACGCCGGAGCGGCTGACAGAGGTTCGGGAACGCCAACGCAGCCTGGGTCTGGCGTCACGCTACGACCGCCACTGCCGCAACCTGCCGCCCGGTGAAGCCGCATCCCGCGCCGAGAACGAGCCCCACGTGGTACGACTGGCGGTACCGGAGACGGGCCGCATCGTCATGGAGGACATCGTTCGCCAGAAGGTCGGCTTCGACCTGGAATCGGTGGACGACCAGGTGCTGCTAAAGACGGACGGCTTTCCCACCTACCACCTGGCCAACGTGGTGGACGACCACCTCATGGCGGTAAGCCACGTCATTCGCGGCGAGGAGTGGCTGCCCAGCATGCCCAAGCACCTGCTGCTCTACCGCTTTTTCCAGTGGGAGCCGCCCCAGTTCGCCCACCTGCCGCTGCTACTCAACCCCGACCGCTCAAAACTCTCCAAGCGGCAGGGCACGGTGGCGGTGGAGAACTACCGGCAGGAGGGCTATCTGGCCCAGACGCTGGTAAACTTCGTGGCCCTGCTGGGCTGGCACGATGCCTCCAACCAGGAGCTATTTTCATTGGACGAACTGGTGCAGGCCTTCAGCCTGGAGCGCATCCAGAAAGGGGGCGCCATTTTTGACCGGGAGAAGCTCCTGTGGCTCAACGGCCAGCACATCCGGCGGCTGAGCCTGGATCAATTTCGGAATGCCATTGAGGCTCTGCTGGACCCGGACTGGCAACTCACCGACACCCTGGCGGCCGCTATCCACACCAAGGTCAATCTGCTGACGGAAGCACCCGACCAACTGGCCTTTTTCTTCGAGGAACCGCTGGTGCTGGACGAGGCGGCGCAGGAATCCCTCGCCAGCGCGGAGGCCCGGGGCGTTCTGCTGGCCCTGCAGTCCCGGCTGGAAGAGGTTAGCGAGTTCTCGGGCGAATGGTTTCTCTCCGCGGTGAAGGGGATCGGGGCCGAATTTGCCATCAAGGGTCGCGACCTGTGGCAGCCCATCCGTGCCGCCATCGCCGGTCGGGTGGCCGGGCCGGACATGGTGACCATCGTGGAGCACTTCGGTTTGGACAAGCTGCGCCAGCGGATACAAGCCGCGCTGTCGGCCAAGTAGGTCCGCAACAGCCCGTGGCCCTGACCCTCCCAGCCAACGCCAAGGTGAACCTGGGGCTGCACATTACCGGGCGGCGGGACGACGGCTACCACCTGCTGCATACCCTTTACCAGGAGATCAGCTTTGGCGACACCCTCACCCTCAGCGAGGGCAGCTCCGGCAGCGTAACCATGCGGGTCTCCGGCCCGGCGGCCGAGGGCGTGCCTACCGGCGGCGACAACCTGTGCGTCCGCGCGGCGAGACTGCTACAGGCCCGCTTGCGGACGCGCCGGGGTGTCCACATCCTACTGCAGAAGCACATTCCGGCGGGCAGCGGTCTGGGGGGTGGTTCCAGCGACGCCGGGGCAGTCCTCCGGGGATTGAACCGCTATTGGCAGGCAGGCCTCACACCGGCGGAACTGGAAGCCTTGGCCGTGGAGCTGGGCGCCGACGTGCCGTTTTTCATCCGTGGCGGACTGCAACTGGGCGCGGGTATCGGTGACGACCTCACGCCGCTGAGCCAGCAGCTGGCCTACGCGCTGGTCCTGGTGATCCCCCCATTCTCAGTGGACACGGCGTGGGCTTATGGGCAGCTGGCCGCGCGGGAAAGTTTTTCGGCGCCCCCGGCATTCGACCAGCTGCTGGCGCAGACGCCCATTCCCTGGGACCGCTTCAGTAACGACTTCGAGGGGGTGGTTTTCCCACGCTACCGGCGGTTGGCGGAGATCAAGCGCGAGCTGCGGGAGCTGGGGGCGGTCTACGCGGGACTGTCAGGGAGCGGGAGCGCGGTGTTCGGGCTGTTCGAGGAGGCCCCCGGGGACAAAGCGCACTACCAGCGTTGGCCCGACTGCCAGGTGGTCAACGCCAATCCCCTCCAAAGCACGGCCTGAAGACGCGACCCTGCCCCCAAACAAACAGCCCCACCTGACCCCGACGTATCGGGACCGGGTGGGGCTGTTCAAATACCGATCACCTTACAGGAGGGTGCTTACTTCATCAGCACCATCTTGAGGGTCTTGGCATAGCCCTGGCTGGCCACGAGGCGGTAGAAATAGACGCCTGTAGCCAGCGCGGCGCCGTGGGCATCGCGGCCATCCCAGACCACCTGGAAATACCCGGCCGGTACGCTCTCGTTTACCAGCGTTCTGATGTGCTTCCCGGTAAGGTCATAGACCTTCAGGGACACCGGCCCGGCTTCGGGCAGCTCGTAAACGATGGTCGTGCTGGGATTGAAGGGGTTGGGATAGTTGCTGCGCAGGGCATAGACCTCCGGAACGGCCAGGTTGCCGTCAACACCCAGGGTGATGGCGGTGGTGGGGGCCGAGGGGGCCGAGACGTTGCCGGCGAAATCGGTGGCCGTCACCTGCCACTGGTACACCCCGCTGCCCAGGGCATCCGCAAAGGACGTCTCGGCCGTGTTGCCCACAAGGGCGAACTCAGCATCGCTATCTGAGCGGTATACCGAGTAGAACTGCACGGCCGTGCCCTCCTCCGGGTCATCCACAGAGGGCGCCCAGGAGATGGTTACCGTGCCGGACTCCACAGCGGTCGCCAGGTTAGCGGGCGCTTGCGGCGGCAGATTATCCATAGAGGCGCCCGACATCTGGTTGGAGATGAAGCGCGGCCAGGGGTCGTCGCCGTAGTGACCGGTGACGACATACCAGTGCGGGATCACGTCACCCTGGCTAGTGCGCGCCGGCAGGAAGTATCTGTCCGCGTCGCCCAGGGCGGGGGAGGTGCCGGCATGCATGATGGGCATGTCCTCCATGGGATTGGCCCCGAACCCGATCTCCCACAGTTCGAAGCGGGATACTTCGCCGGCGATGAGGCGGTTGACACTCCAACGGGCATGGACCCAGCGGCCATGGTCATTGGGCGCATCCAGAACGGCCGTCAAATCCAGGAACGTTTCCGGCGTCATAACCACGTCGAACGGGCCACCCGGAACATCCCACTCCTTGGTCTCTTCCAGGAAACCCTCCCTGGCGAAGAGGGAAAAGTAACTGCCGGGCAGGAGGTCCAGGGTGTAGATACCATCGGCGCCGGTGAAGGTCTGGGCCATATAGTCTGCCGTGACGAAGAGGACGAATACCCTTGGAATCGGAGTGTCGTCCGGAGCGGTGACCGTTCCGGTGACCGTCTCGGTGAGCAGTGCGCCGGCATCGGCGAGAACGAAGTCGACGGTGGTGTCCGTCTCCACTACGAACCGCACGGAGTCCACCAGGAAGCCGGTGGCGCCGGCCCTGAGCAGATACTCCGCGGGCTTCAAGAAGAGCTCATAGAAACCGCCCTCGTCCGTGAACTCGCCCTCGTCGAGGAACCCCTGCTCGAAGGCCAGGACCAAGGCCCCAATGATGGGCGCTCCATCGGCAGCGGAGGTCACCTGTCCCGCGACCCTGATCCGTTCCCCACCGAGGAAGAAGCCGACGTAGATGCCGTCTGCACCGGTGCTGTGATGCTGCACCTGGGGCGGATAGCCTTCGGCCGACGCCACGATATCGAACTGGCTGAAGGTGGGCACCCCGTCGACGAAGAAGTAGCCGTCCCCATCGGTGAAGGTCTGGGCGTAGAACGGCCCGTCGGTCTGAATGATCTCCACCCGGGCGTTACCCACCGGGAAACCATCGGGGTTATAGACGTGTCCCTCAACAAATACGAACTGGGCGAGTTCCGGCAGGAAGTAGTCCCGCACAATCGATACACCCGCGAAGACCTCGATGGTATCGGTTATCGCCGGCGGCCAACCCATGTCGGGCCGGAATACCTCGATAAACCAGGTAGACCCGCCAATCAGCTCCAGTTCGTAGAAACCGTCATCATCGGTGTCGGTCCCGCTGAAGAAGAAGTTGGTATCGTCCATGGTATAGGCGTTGATGAAGGCATTGCGAACGGGATTAAACGTTGTTTCAAAGAAGATATGGCCGCTCAAAGTGGCGTCAGTGGGGAAGAACAGGAAGTCCTTGCCCGTCGCGGCAGCGGGCACATCACCATACCCGGGCGGCTGCGGCAGGGCGCCTTCCACCCAGGCATTAACCCAATAGCCGTAGCTGGTGTAGGTGTTGCCAAACTCATCCGTATGCATCACCGTATCCAGCGCAGAGCTCACCATGAGCGTATAGCTACCATCGGCGGCGGTCTCCGTCCGGGTGAAGAAGTCAAACGTGTCACCCCAGATTTCGGCACCGGCTACGGGGCTGGCATCGGTGAATGTTGCCGTGCCGGTAATCGTGGCATCGGCAAAATAAGTCAGGAAATCAACGGTGACACTATCGCCGTCAAAGATATCGACGCCCTCATCGCGTCGATAAGGCACCATGTAGCCGTTATCGATAAGGTCCCGGCCGCTGGGGCGCACGTGCCAGTGGCCCCCGATGACGGGCAGGGAATACATACCGTTGGCATCCGTGGTGTCGCTGACTTCGCTAGGTCCATCCGATTCGGCGAAGATGCGTACACCAGGAATGCCGTTGGCGTTTTCATCGGTGAGGGTACCACTGATGCTGGCGGTGGCAGGTTCGAAGACGAAATTCAGACCGGCCAGGCTGTCGCCGATGCCGACGAAGGTTTCGATGAATTGGGGAA
>JADFSS010000066.1:9657-10939 GCA_022560655.1 Candidatus Neomarinimicrobiota bacterium | reverse complement strand
CATACGGCGGCAGCGCTTCCAGGCGGTAGAAGTAGACCCCCGCCGGCACCAGCTGGCCCTTCCAGCTGTGCCCGTTCCAGACCACCGAGAAGCTACCGGGCGGGTGGGCGTGTTGTTCAACCAGCCTGATGATCTCTTGCCCCAGCAGATTGTAGACCCCCAGCGTTAGGATGGAGACCACCGGCACCTGGTAGTCGATGCGGGTGATGGGGTTGAAGGGGTTGGGGTAGTTGGCGCTGAGGGCGTAGTGCTCCGGGAAGTAGGTGCTTTGCGGCCCCGAAATATCAAGCGGGGGCAGGCCGTCTTCGTTGTAGATCTGGGCCACGACAGCGGACTCACGCAGTTTAACGATATTGTCCGGAAAACCAGCGCCCAATGCGCCGACGAGGGCCAGGGTGACTTCCTGCGTGTCGCCCAGGGCCATGGCAAAGGGTCCAGTGCTTATCAGGTAAACGCGGTCGCCGGGTGAGAATTGGATACCGTCCAAGAAACCGGTACCCGTCACGGGATCACCATCAAGGTTAAATTTGACGGGATCTCCCTGGAGATTTTCGTAGGGGAGTTGAGTGGGATACTCCGGACGCGACAGGAACCCTTCCATCAGGTTGAACCACTGCAAGGAGCCAACATATTCTCCGATATCTCCGAAGGTAAAAATCGGCCAAGTCCCGTAAAAGGCCGTAGCCCTAAGTGTGTCCCCACCCGCCTTGGGTCCTTCCAACAACACATGACCCACGGCGGGCAACTCTGGACTGAAAGGGTAAACGAAGGAGTGGCTACCGTCATACACGTAGCCCATGTCTAGGTTGTGATCCCAGCCTACTAGATCATCGCCAAAATCGCCCAGGTCGGGATCGGCCCACTGGCTGATGTACATGGTATCGATGTGGGCGCTATCCGGCGTGTCAGGGAGGCCGGTGTAAATCAGTCGAACGTCGCTGAATATCACCTTGTTGATGGCCGGCAGATTCCACCGTTGTGTGGCGTACAGGGTCATTTGCATTTCGATGCCAATGGGCGGCGCGCCCGCGAAGGCAGGCGATACGTGGGTGCCATCCGCGTTGGGCAGATCGTTGGCCACCAGCCAGATGGTCTGGCTGGCCCCTGGAACCCCGGGGAAATCCACTGCCGGATCGTACTGGCCGTCACCGTCCACGTCCTCGAAGGGCGCGCCCTCTCCGGCGGGCCAGTGCTGCCAGTCGTAGTCATACTGATCGTAGACCGCCTGAATTTGGGGAGAGGAGGCCGCGGGCGCATCCAGGTGAAAGAAACTGTGGGCATC
>JADFSS010000066.1:0-9647 GCA_022560655.1 Candidatus Neomarinimicrobiota bacterium | reverse complement strand
TGCCGGCTTTCAACCCTGAGACGTACGTCGATCCGTTCGCCCGCACAAGCTTCTCGCCGCCGTCACGCACTTTGGCCCCCCAAATGATGCCGGCAGCAAATATGGCCCCCGATCCAGGCGGGTACTCGCCTGCGGACCCGCTGCTGGAGAGTGTCCAGGGAAAGAAGCCCCTGCGATCAATCCAGAGGTGGAAATCGTTGATGTTCAGGATGGTGGTGTCGGGGCCGTTAGCGGTGTTGGGCTGAGCCGGGACAGTCGGGAAGGTGGACTTAGCCAGCTTCTGCGACGCGAATCCGGCATCGGGTAACGCCAGTACGACGCAGCTGACAATGGCAACAATGTGCATGCGACGCATGCGATCCTTCCTCGCCCGGCGTGGGGGCCTGAACTTGAGCAGTGGTACAATGTAGAGATAGATCGTACCGTGCGGAAGTGAATATTTAAATGGAATTTAGGAAGAGGCGCGCTGCCGACGGGAAGCGGCCGGAGGGCCAGGCTGCTAGTCCCCGTCTGCCACCGAATCGAGCAGCAACCGGGCCGCCGCGGCATCGCCCTCAGCCACCAGCAGGCGGGCGCCACCCGAGCCGAACAGCAGGCTGGGTTGCATGCCTCCGGCGTCGTCGGCGGAGATCATCGCCTCGATGCCCTCAGCCACCAGCAACGCCAGGTCCAGCTCGGCCTCGTGGCGGTAGAGGTAGGATTTCACGGTTACCAGGCCGGTCATAGTCCTAAGGGTGTTGGGAGGCTGTAGGTCAGCGGCAGCTGATCCTGCCCCGCGCCGTCAGCAACGGGCACCTTCCACTGCACCGTCTTGATGGTGCACAGCCCGGTCTGATCGGTGAAGCAGGCGTAAATGGTGGCGCTGAGGGTGAGGGTGGTGCCGGGAATCGCCGCCAGCGGCAGGATCGTGGTGAGCGACGTGATGGGCACGCTTTTGCCGCCGGACTGAGCCAGGTAGGAGGGCGCCTCGTCCAGGAGTTTCATGTTGGGGGGCAGCTCCAGGGTGAAGGCGGCTGCGGCCCCGTCAGCCAGTGCCACGGGAGCCAGCTGGAAAGTTTCGTCGGCGGGCAGGTCGTCGTTGGCCAGCTGCAGGTTCCGCAGGTTCATGGTGGTGACCGCGCCGGTGGCAAGGTCCAGCTTGCGCACCAGATGATTGTTGGTGTCGGCCACGTAAAGCACACCGTCGGCGTAGCTGAGCCCGCCCGGTTCGTCGAAAGTGGCGGGATCGTCGGTGTAGCCCGGCTGGCCGCTGCCCGCAAAGCGGGTGACCCGGTCTTCGCCGGGGTCGATGACCTTGACCCGGTTATTGTAGGTATCGGCCACGTAGAGCCGCCC
Source organism: Candidatus Neomarinimicrobiota bacterium (assembly GCA_022560655.1). Classification (NCBI taxonomy): domain Bacteria; kingdom Pseudomonadati; phylum Fidelibacterota; species Fidelibacterota bacterium. Next base: position 8,312 of record JADFSS010000066.1, on the reverse strand, counting down.
CTCGGCCCAGGCCACCCCCAGGGGGTGCTGAAAGCGGGCCTTGTCGCCGCTGCCTTCGTCATCGCCAAAGTCGAACAGTCCCTGGCCCACAAGCGTTTCCACGCTCCCCGCGCCATTCAGGGGCACCTGACGGACGGCGCTCACCTCGCTGTCGGCGAAATAGAGGTTCGTTCCATCGGTGGTGAGGCCGCTGGGCTGGGCCAGTTGGGCTGACAGGCGGGGTCCGTCCACAATGTTTTCCCGTCCGCTGCCGGCGAAGGGCTCGCCGTAGGCCGTGTTAATGTTAACCTCCCAGATCTGGTGGAAGCCAGCCATGGCAACGAACAGCCGGTCACCCACCAGCACCAGGTCCCAGGGCGAGTTGATGGCCACCTCCCGGCCGGTGCCGGGAAGGTTGAATCGCCGGGCCTGCCTGCCGGTGCCCAAAAGGGTGGTAACCTCGCCGGCGTGGAGGTCGGCTACGCGGATGAGGTGATTTTCCGTGTCGGCGATGTAAAGTTTGCCGTCGGCCAGGGCCAGCCCCTGGGGGTGATTGAAGCTAGCCTGCTGAAACGGTCCGTCGTCAGCGCCTTTGGTGCCCGCCCCAATGACCTGTAGAATTTCCTCGCTCTTGCGGTCCACCACCAGGATGCGGTTATGGTTGGCGTCACTGATGTAGAGCACGGGCTGGTCCGGGTCGGCGAGCACCTTGCCCGGAAATGAGAGTATGCGCCGGGGTTCACGATCGGCTTCCAGGCTGACCTCAATGGCGCGCCGGTCGATCTTGCCCTCCCTGTCGAACAGGTTTACCACCTCAGCGATCAGGGGGTCGAACACCGCCAGTGCTCCTTCGCCGGAGCGCGTGCCGATGATTTTGCCCTCGGGATCGATGAGGATCATGGTAGGCCAGGCCCGGACGCCATAGGCGCGCCAGAGCTCGAATTTGCTGTCATTCACCACCGGGTGTTCGATCTCGTACCGCAGGATGGCCTGCCGGATATTGTTGGTCTCCTGCTCGGTGGTGAATTTGGCGCTGTGCACCCCGATCACCACCAGTTCGTCCCGGTACTTCTCTTCCAGCACCTTCAGCTCGGGAATCACGTGCATGCAGTTGATGCAGCAATACGTCCAGAAGTCCAGCAAGACCACCTTGCCGCGCAACTCGCTCAGGCTCAACGGCTTAGGGGTATTGAGCCAGTCCATGCCGACGGGGAACTCCGGCGCGATGAGCTGGCCTCGAAAACGGTCGCTCATATCCTCGGCGTCCTTATGCTGGGCACTGCAGCCTGAAAGTCCGAACATCAGGCTAGCGACGGCTGCAATGACGGGTAGCTTCACGCGGGGCAAGATGGTGGTGCCTTTCACTGTTAGGTGGGCCTCCGCCGGGGGGCCCAATATGGATCGCATCCAGCGTGAGTGCAACGGTGTGTTGGCGGCGGGGTTCCACGGGGGACAGGCAGGGAGGGGGCTGGCCGGAGCAGCGGCCCATCGCCGAGGTAGCAAGTCGCGCCTACTGGCCTCATAGCCGGTAGGCGAAGCTGAGCCATCCCAGCGCGGCCGTGGTGAGTTCGGAGCTGCCGTCATTCAATTCCCGCCGCCAGACCGTGAAGTTCACCGCCAAATCGATCTTGATCTGCGGCACCGGCACCACGCTCATGCCCAGGGCCACGGTCTGCTGGATCATGCGGGGGAAAGATTCCCGCATGATGGGTGGATCGCGCCGGTATCCAGCCCGCAGCTTTAAGTTCATGAAGGGCACCAGCAGCTCGCCACCCACCGCATAGCCGACGGTGCTGGCATATTGGTTCCGCAGGGTGTCGTTGATGCCGATGTCGATGGGTACCTCAGCAGAATCGATGAGGTCCACCAGATTCGACTTGAACCGTATCTGGGAGTAGTCGAACCAGATCATGTCCCCGCTGAAAATCAGGGGGCCTGCGGTCAGTGAAGAGCCCAGGCGCAGGGAATAGGAGGCCAGGGATTCGTAGTTATAGTTGTCCGGACTGATGCCGGTGGCGCTGAATTCTTCCTTTATCGCCACTTTCTGCGGTGAACGCACCAGCAATCCTACCCGCCAGCGTGGGACCGGCGCCAGCAGCACTCCCAGGTTTAGCCCCACCCCAGAGTAGCTGGGCTCAATCCGAACAAAATCGGTCGAGTCCTGCACCGAGCCGGTAAAAAAGGCACTGTTTTCGGTATACTTGTTGTGCCCGGTGAACACTTCCAGGGCCGCTCCCAGGGCCAGCTTGCTGGACACCTGATAACCGGCGCCGAGAGCAACGGCGGCTATGCTGCCCTCCTCGGTGATGCGAAACCGGGACTCCGCCGAATTCAGTTCACGCTGATGCTCAAAGGAACGCAGCAAATGGTAGGCTGCCGCCACCGTCAATTTCGTGTGGGCAACAGGTAGCGCCAGGCCCACATTCCCCAGGCGAGTGGCGGTGATGGTTGCGGGCGAGGACGTCCCTGAGGGCGAAACCTCCGTGGAAACCCCAAGGTAGTGAAACCCCAGACTGATTTCGGTTTTCACCAGATGGGCCAGCCCGGCGGGGTTGTAATAGAGGGCCGTGGCATCGTCGGCGATGCCGGTGAAGGCCTGCGCCAGTCCACTCGCGCGGCCACCCGGCCCGCCCAGCCCCACAAAAGGACGCACGGCATCCTGATCGTTCTGCCCGCTGAGCAGTGCAGTTAAGATGATGAGCATGAGCACCGCCCGTTGGGGGATCTGGGAGGGGGTGTCCAACATGAGTCAGCCTGGAGTGGGTGGCGGAAACCTAGGGCTTCCGGTCGCGGGAACGGCGCGTTTTGCCGCTATTGCTGCCTTTGCTGCTCTTTGACCGGGAGGAGATATGTTGCCTGGTGCTCCCGGCGGACGATTGCTCCTTACGTGGCCTGGCGGCGCTGCCCCGCCTGTTGGCCCCGCGCGCCTGCTTGCCAGCCGAAGCCGAGCCGCTGGACTTAGCCTTGGCGGTTGTGGCCGAGCCTCTCCAGGAGCCGGAGGACCCTGGCCCGGAGGCAACCACTTTGGTCATCGTGCTGCCATCATCGGTGTTGGACGCGAGTTCCGCCGCGGACCCTGTAGGCAGGCCCCAACGGTTGCGGGGGCGTCGCGTTCGGGATGTGTTCTGGTTGCTTGCGTCCGCGAGACCGCCGTCCCGGTACCAGCTTGATCCATGGTAGTGGTTGCGCCAGCCGTAGTAAGGACCGAAGGCATTGACATAGCCCGCGTAATAGGGGTCGTAGTACCAGGGATCGAAGTACCAAGGGTCGTAGCCAGAGGCATACCAGGGGTCGAGATAGGCACCGTACTGACCGTAGCCATACCAGGGGTCATGCCACCACGCAGCATCGAAAAACGGGTCATAGGCATACCAGGGGAGCTGGTTCCAACGCTGATGGTGGCTGAGCCAGAGACGGCTACGAAGACCGCGGTAGTGATAGGGACCGTAAAGATGGTACGAGAGGTTCAGCCGTGAGCCGCCCCGCCGGTAATAGGGATCGCGGTACAAGTTACGGTGCATGCTGCCGGTGTAAGTCTCGCCGCCGGATCCTGGCGTGTCGACGACGGCAGCGGGTACGGTAGCTTGGGCGAGTGCGTCAGCCTCATTGAGCGCCGCTCTGTCGGGGATGGTCTCCGTCAGGCGGTGAGCTGGGTTAGCGGCGTGGTAGCCGGCGAAATAAGGATCGACCTCCGGATTCGTGTATGACATGCAGCCGGACAGTCCGATCCCGCAGAGAAGAAGCCATCGTCCAGCCGGGGAAATCCGTTTAGTCATCATCACCTCGTTCGGCAATGTAGGCGTTAGGGGTTACGATTACAACATTTTCGGTCCCATGGAGCCTACGGTTCGAGGGCCGGTTGGTTCCCAGTGGCGGTCCGGGAGGGCGCCTAACGATGAGACGGTTTAAAGGGCCTCAATCAAGATTCATTTTTTGAAGCAGGTTGACAAAGCGGGGATGGGAGCGCAGCGTGTCCACCATAGGTTCGACCCGGAAGAATATCAAGTAGTGGTGCCGCTCCGAATACGCCCTCTCGAGCCACGACATGGCCGCTTCCAAGTCGCCAAGCCCCGTATGGATGGCGGCCATGCTGACGGCCGGAATATAGCGTTCGTCAGCGGCGGCATTGAGCTCAGCCAGGATGGCCAGAGCATCCTGCTCTCTGCCGGCCAGACCGTAAGTAAAGCCCAATCCGGAGGCCACCAGGGCGTTCCCTCCTGACAGAGCTAGCGCTGTTTGCAGGGCAGGAATTGCCTCCTCAAACATGCCCTTGTAGGCGTAGGACAGTCCCAGATAAATGTAGGGGAAGAAGTGCCTGTCATCCAGCTCAAGGGTTTTGAGGCATTGTTCGATGGCGTGGTCGTATTGACGGGCGAAATAGTACTTCCGGGCCAGGCCTCCGCTGATTTCCAGATCCAGGGGATCGAGCTCTGCGGCCCGGGCCATGGCCTGGAAACTCTCCTCTGTCCGGCCCGTGGCTATGAGCAGCTGAGCGTACCAGTGGTGAGCGGTGGCATAACCGGGATTGAGGCGTAGCGCATGCAGGAATGTCTTTTCGGCGGCCTCCCAATCCCACTCGTAATTGAACTGGAACGCGGCCAGGGCTGCGTGGGCCTCGGCCAGGGTACTATCGAGACTCAAGGCTCGACGGGCCATAGCGCCGGCGCGGGGCAGCACATCCCTAGGCGGCAGATAGCTGTAGCTGCCCTGCATGTTGAAGGCGTCGGCAAGCCCGGCATACCCCAGGGCAAAGGTGGGGTCGATGTCAACGGCCTGGTTGAAATACTCCATGCTCCGGTTGAGTCCGTCAAAAGTGCGCTTGTTCCAATGGTGTCGGCCCCGCAGGTAGGCCCCGTAGGCGGCGGGATCGACGGGGACGGGTGAGCCGGCCAGCTGGGCTTCCTCGGCGGGGGTCAGCGCAATGCTGATCCGGCGGGCGATGGCCTTGGCCACTTCACTTTGCAGTGCCAGCACGTGGCGCAAGTCGCGGTCAAACTCCTCCGCCCACAGGTGCTGATCAGTGCGGGCATCAATCAGCTGAGCGGTGATGCGCACCGAATCGTCGGCCTGGATCACGGAACCCTCCACCAGTGCATCCACCCCCAGCTCCCTGGCAATCTGAGGCAACAGCTTATCGCTGTCCTTGTAACGCATGACCGAGGTGCGTGAGGTTACCGTCAGGGCCTTGATCTGCGCCAGGTTGGCGATGATGGCTTCGTGCATGCCCTCCACAAAGTAATCCTGCTCAGGATCGCCGGTAAAATTTTCGAATGGGAGCACGGCCACGGAGGTTATGGCCCCACCCCTCAGCGGGAGTCGCGCGATGAGCGCATAGCCCGCCAGCCCGGCCACCGCCACCGCAGCTGGGAGCCAGACCGCCCGCCGCATGACGGCTCTGGCAACTGGCAGTCGCTCCTTGACAGGGCGGCTGCCCTGACGGGGTGCCGGCAGTCCTTCACCGGCCAACTCAAAGACTTTTACCGGGCGGTTCACGTTCTTGAGCTGCTTCTTGCCCAGGAATACCGCGTCGATTTCCGGCTTGTTGCGGATAGCATCGTAAACCGGGTCGGATACGCTGATACCCCCTGGCTGCGCCAACGGCTCAATGCGTGCGGCCACATTGACGCCGTCGCCGAAGACATCACCCCCTTCAAAAAGCACATCGCCGACGTGAATACCGATGCGCAGCTGGAAGCTGCCGGTGCGGGCAAGTTCGCGTTGAATTTCAAGGGCGCAATTAACGGCTTCGGTAGCGCTCTCAAAGGCTGAGAGGGTGCCGTCGCCCATTTCCTTGAGCCACTGCCCAGCATGGGCCTTAATCAGGGGTTGGAGCACATTGCGGGATTGCTCGAGAATCTTCAGCGCCTGCCGTTCATCACGAGCCATGGTGGCCGTATAGCCCACGATGTCGGTAAACATGATAGCGGCCAGCTTGCGGTGCCCGGTCTCAGTCAACAGCGACCCCTCCTCTGATTCTGGCGCGGCTGGGCGGGTAGCTCGTACCCGAACTGTTGGAATCTAAGGACTTATTGGCGTAATGTCACTGACAAGCGGCTGGGCCCGGCCGGGAACGGTCTGGGACTCGCTACGGCTCCCGCCCCACCGGGTAGACCTGCCAGCGGTCATCGAAATAGGGCGTTTGCCGGTAGAACCACTGCAGCTGGGCCTGTGGGTCGGCGGCGAAGGAAGTGTCCTCGGCCAGCCGCAGCTCAAACGAATCCCTCAGTGCCGGGTCGTGGGCCAGCATGCGCCGTGCCAGCGGCTCCATGACGTAGCCTTCCGCATATTCGGTACTCTGGAGGACCTCCAGAAAGAAACCCCACTGAAAGAACGAGTCGGGTGAGCCCGGCTCCAGCAGCAGGATGGCCAGGTCGCCGAGGGGCTGATCGGTTGGCACCCGAACTGAGCCGGCCGGGAAAGTGACGCTACGTCGCTCGCTGGTTGTCCTGGCAGTCACCGGCATGTGACCTTCGAAGGGTGCGTCGGCCAGCTTGACCTCGTGCAGGCGGTACATATCGACCACCACCTCACGGGCCTGGGCCATGGTCTCCAGGTAGACGCCGTGGATCCCCAGCCGCTGGATAACCTCGGTCCACACCGGCGGAATCCAGTAGGCTCTCGGGCGGCTGACCGTCAGTCCCGGCTTGGTGAACCGGATATAGGGCACCGTGAGGGTCACAGGCTTGCCCGTATACTCAATCCGGGAACCGCCGCCGAGAACGGAGGGAACCGACCGCCACTGGATGCCCAGGAAGGCCACCTGATCGGGCTTGCCATCTGCCTGGGTCCACGTCAGGGTGACCGCCTGCGAATCCCGGGTGCGGTCGGCGGTGACGGCCCGCCGCAGCCCGGAGGCCTCCCTGGCTAGCGTCTTCAGCGCGCTTTCCAGCAAAACGTAGGTGCCCAGCACCCGCTGTCGGTATGGTTTCAGGGAGTGGTTTTCCACCAGTACGGTGGGGAGGTGCCGGGCGTCGCCATAGCCGATGGAAAAGCGAGGACCAGCTGTGAATTCCAGGATGCCTTTCGCAGGGTCGTTGTTATCGACACCGAAAATCAGCGGGCCCGGGATGTGACCCATGGCGGCCAGGTCCTTGTTCAGGGCAGGAGTAAGGTGCTTGTCGAGCCACCCGGCGATGCTGGGAGACAGCCCCTGTTTGCCGGTATAGCCGAAGGTAATGTCGTACTGGTAGTCGATGCCATCAGTGACGTGTAGATCCAGGTAGAGGTCCGGCTCCCATCTGTTGATGGCCCGCACCAAGGCGTGCATCTCGGGGATGTCAAGCTTGGCATAATCCCGATTCAGGTTCAGGTTTCGGCCGTTGGTGCGCCACCCCATCTCCAACGGACCGCGCTGGTTAATGCGGCCGTATGGCGAGGTGAGTTCGTGGCCGTCCACGCTGAGGATAGGAATGAACAACAGGTTGGCGCGCTGCAGCAGCCTGTCCTTGGTGCCCCGGACGGTCATATCCCGCAACAGCATGAGACCTGCGTCCTTGCCGTCGATTTCCCCCGCGTGGATGCCCGCCTGCGCCAGCAGGGTGGGTTTGCCGGTGGCTTTCAGGGCGGTGGGGGTGAAGGCCCGGTCAGCAGAGGCGATGACCATCCAGATGTCGCGTCCCTCGGGGCTGGCGCCCAATGAGACCATCTGCAGCTCCGGTGCGGCAGCCACCAATTTCTTCAGCCAGGCCACGGTTTCCACGTATCCGGGTGTGGTGGTGAGGCCGGTGCGCTCCGCCGGGGTTATCCACGGATCATCCGCGCCCACGATGAGCGCCTGGCTCCTGCCGTCCCACGGCGGTGCCGGGGGCAGGGGGGCGGTCCAGTCCATGTCGTCTTGTGAGCGGCCCGGTAGTGCCAGTAGCAGGCCAAGCATCAGCAGGGTGAGCCAGACCGGTGGGAAAACACCTCTCACCGTACGGACCCGTCATCTGGCGTCAGTGTCCCCATGGACGGGGCGTGGGCCGCCTGCTTCATGAGGTCGCCGACGGCAGCGCAGACCCGTCTGTGCCGCTCCACCAGCAAGAGTCCCTCAAACCTGCCGGAAACGATGCGGACGGCATCAGGGCCGCCTCGGTAAGCCCGGTTGCCCTCGTGGCCTGCGGGATGGCTGGTCTGATCATCGCTGGCCAGGTGAATGGGGACGCAGGCGTCCTCGATGCGCTGGTGGAGGGTGTGAGTCGTGGAAGTGGTCATAAGTGCCGGGTGGGCCTTGAGGATTCCACCCAATTGAGCCACCTGGCGGAGTCGAACCGCCGACCTGCCGATTACGAATCGGCTGCTCTACCAACTGAGCTAAGGTGGCACGACCTGCTACGGGCCAGAGGAGAAAAGTT
>JADFSS010000065.1 GCA_022560655.1 Candidatus Neomarinimicrobiota bacterium | reverse complement strand
GATAAACAACATGCAGCACGGTGAAATGCTCGCAGGGGGCTGCAGCGGCGCATGACCAGCGAATATCGTGGACCCGATGACGGTGTTGCACCTTGCAGTTGAGCGGACAAAAGTTGTCACCGTGATGGACGACGCGCACCTGCTCAATATGCCTGTCCGGGAAGTATATGACCGCCTGGGAGCGAACGATGCTGGAGCGGTAGCCGATCCCGCCGGCCGTCAGTGCCGCCATAAGAATCAGATTTACTGCCCAATACATGCTACCGTCTCCAGCGTAATGTGGAGCAAGAACAGTGCCGAACAATAGTAACGTCCTCTGAGCGTTTTCACCATGCTTGGCGTGACGTCCTAAATCTTGCGAAGCTCTATGAATATCATACCCGTAACTCATGGACTTCAAACTTCTTTATCTTCGTGCAGGCCGTCCTAGGCGGTCGTGTTCCTTGACGGACTCATCGCAGGCTACGGCATCGCCATTCCCGTGGGCGCCATATCCGTGCTTATTGTGGACATGAGTATGCGCTGTGGCTTCCGCACCGGTACGATGGCTGCGGCCGGCGCCGCTACCGCCGACACCCTCTTCGCGTTGGTGGCCGTCGTCGGCGGGGGCGTCATGGTGGTCCTTCTGGAGCCCGTCCAGACCCCACTGAGGGTCCTCAGCGCTGCGGTGCTGATCATCATCGGCCTCAATGGCCTCCGCAAGGCCTTTGGTGCCACGGCCCGCGTTGAAAAGTCCGCCCAGGAATGCGCCCCCCTCACCATGTATGCCCAGTTCCTGGGCCTGACCCTGGTCAATCCCATGACCATCGTCTACTTCGCTGCCCTGGTGCTGGGGTTGTCGGACCGGGCAGAGCTGGGGCTTTATCAGGGGGCCGTCTTCGTCATCGGGGTAGGCAGCGCCTCCCTGTCCTGGCAGGCCCTGCTGGCCGGATTGGGTTCTTTCGCCCGTAACATCGTATCGTCCAAGTTTTCCATGGGGGCACGCCTGGTGGGCAGTGGCATCATTCTGGGGCTGGCCATCCGCATTCTCACCAGGGCCCTTTCCAACCCGGCACTTTGAAGTGCCCATGCGCTGGCCCCGCAATCAATATGATGTCGTCCACCTGACCCCGTTGCGATTTACCGGCTTGGAGTGCCCTGTGCGGCTGTGCGCACGTTGCGGCCGGTCTGACTCGACAGGCGATGGCCGATTCGGTCGACGGCTCGTCCCCGCATGCCATTGCCCCCATCCCCTGCCCGCCCTAACTTTGTCCGGCCATGGACCCCCAGCCCCTGAAGCTGTTCATCCCCGGCCCTACCCCGGTAGCGCCGGATACCCTCGCGGCCATGACCGGGCCTCCCCTGGGGCACCGCACCCCCGAGTTTTCCCGGCTGTGGTCCGAAGTGACCACGGGCGTGGAGCAGCTCCTGGGGGCAAAACAGGTGTTTCTCTGCTCCCATCCCGCCACCGGCACGTGGGAAGCGGCCGTGCGCAACAGCGTCCGGAAGCGGTGCCTCAATCTGGTCAACGGCGCGTTTGGGGCGAGCTGGCACAAAGTAACCCAGGCGTGCGGCCTGCCCTGCGATGCCCTGGAACGGGAGTGGGGCTTTGCCATTACCCCGGATGACGTGGACCAGGCCCTCAGATCCGGTCGCTACGACGTGGTGACCCTGGTGCACAATGAGACCTCCACGGGGGTGCTGAATCCGCTGGAAGATATTGCTCACCTGGTGCAGGCAAAATATCCCGCCGTATTGCTGCACGTGGATGCCGTGAGTTCCATGGCCGCCGTCGAACTCAATGTGGCCCAGTGGGGCTTGGCCACCTGTTTTGCCTCGGTCCAGAAGGCTTGGGGCCTGCCGCCCGGCTTCACCGTCTGCGCGGTGTCTGCGGCCACCCTCGAGCGATCTACGGACATGGCGGGCAAGGGCTATCTGTTCGATTTCATTGTATATGACAACTATTACCAGAAACAGCAAACGCCCACCACCCCGTCCCTGCCGCACCTGTATGGACTCCGGGCCGTTCTCCGTGCCATCCGCCAGGAAGGGCTGGCCGCCCGTTATGAGCGTCACCGGCAGATGGCCGCCACGGCGCGGGCATGGGCGCAAACACATGGCCAGGGTCTGTTTCCCGAGGCGGGCTACGAATCGGTTACCCTGACCGCCATTCGAAACGTGCAGGGCTGGGACCTGGACCGGGCCTATGACGCCCTGGAAGCCCGGGGCTATCGCATGGATCGGGGCTACGGCCGGCTGCGGGGAGAGGTTTTTCGCATCGCCCATATGGGCGCTGTCATGCCCGCCGACCTGGCGGAGTTCCTGCAGGCCTTCGACGAAGTGCTGGCGGGGGAGGGGGTGACCGCTTGAAGCGCGTCCTGGTTACGGATCCACTATCAGCCGCAGGCCTTGAAGAGCTCAGTCGGCGCGGTCTGGAGGTCATTAACCTGGTGTCCGCCGCAGACGATCCCCAGGCTCAGGGGGGGAACGTCCCCGTTGAGCAGATTCTGGCCGAGGTAGGATCTGTCCACGGCTGGGTGGTGCGCAGCGGTACCAAGGTCGATGCCGAGCTGCTTAACCGCGCCGACAACCTCCAGGTGGTGGGGCGGGCCGGCGTGGGGGTGGACAACATCGACCTGGAGGTGGCCACGCTCCGGGGCGTCGTGGTGATGAATACCCCCGATGGCAACACCACCTCGGCGGCGGAGCACACCCTGGCCATGATCATGGCCCTCGCCCGCAACATCCACCTGGGACACGGGCAGCTTTTGGCCGGCCAGTGGGACCGGCAGGCCCTCCAGGGGGTGGAACTCCGAGGCAAAACGATGGGCATCATCGGGCTGGGGCGCATCGGCAGGCTGGTATTGGGCTACGCCCGCGCACTGGGCATGCAGCTGCTGGGCCACGACCCCTACGCGCCGCCTGGCATGGTGGCCACCGATGAGCTGCGCCTGGTAAGCCTGGACGAACTGCTGGCCCAGTCTGATTTTGTTACCCTGCACGTGCCGCTCAACGATGAGACCCGCGATATGCTGGACGCCACCCGCCTGCAACAGATGAAGCCCACCGCCCGGCTCATCAACTGCGCCCGGGGCGGCGTCGTCAACGAGGCCCACCTGGCCGCTGCACTGAACAGCGGTGCCCTCGCTGGAGCCGCTGTCGATGTCTTCGTGGACGAGCCCCTAGCCGCCGATAACCCCCTGCTCAAGGCTAAAAACGTGCTGCTCACCCCGCACCTGGGGGCCTCCACCCGCGAAGCTCAGGAGGGGGTGTCACTCACCATCTGCCAGCAGGTGGCCGACTTTCTACTGGAGGGTCAATTGCGCGGCGCACTGAACATGCCCGTGGCCGACATGGCTCTGCTCAAGCAGCTGGAGCCGCACCTCACCCTGGCCACCACCATGGGCCGTATCCTCACGCAGCTGCTGGAGGGCAGCCCCACGGCGGTGCGGGTAACCTGCTCCGGCACCCTGGAAGACCCCCATCCCATTGCCCTGGCGGCCCTGCGCGGCGTGCTTGAGCATATGCTCGACTCCCGCCTCAACTTCGTCAACACCGGCGCCGTGGCCCGTGAGCGCGGCATCGCCTTTACCCACAGCTACGAGTCTGCCGATGCCGGTTATGCCAATCTCGTACGCGTGGAGCTGGAGACCGGCGAGGGTACCAAATCCATGGCCGGCTCCGTGTTCGGTGCCCGCCATTTGCGCATCGTGGAAATTGAAGGCTACCACCTGGAGCTGCAGCCGGAAGGGGTCATGCTGTTTATCCGTAACCGCGACGCCCCGGGTGTGCTGGGCCGCATTGGCACCACCCTGGGGGGCTTCGGCGTCAATATCGGCGATGCCTTGCTGAGCCGCGAGCGCAGCGCCGAGGATGCTTACCTGGTGATCAAGCTCGACGGCGCCCCCACCGCCGGCCAATTAGCCGCCCTCGGCGACCTGGATGGCATCATGTCCGTGAAACAGGTGCGGCTGTGATCCGGCGGTCGTGCGCCGATGGACGGCGAGCGGCGGATGGTTTTGGGCATGCCGGCGGACGATCGCCATTGTCCAGCGCCCACAGCGGCTCACCCTTGAGCGCATCGACTCAGACCACAAACGGATCCTCGAGTTCCGCTATGGCAACGGCCATCCTGGTGCACGGGAGGCGCAGGTAGGAGTCGGCTTCCGCCAGGTCTTTGAGGGCCTGGCGGGATCAGTCCCGGTAAATTGCCACCTCCACCCGGCCGGCCTCGTCCACGTACCCCCGGTACATGCCCGCCGTGTTGAACGGCATGGCGATGTAGCCCTCCCGGTCCAGGGCGATGACCCCGCCCGTGCCGCCCAGGGCCACCAGCTTCTCCATCACCACCTCGCGGGCCGCTTCCACCACTGTCAGTCCCTGGTAGGCCATGAGGGCCCCGATATCGTGGGCCACCACGGCGCGGATGAAATACTCCCCCTGGCCGGTGCCGGAGACGGCGCAGGTCTGGTTGTCGGCGTAGGTCCCGGCCCCGATGATGGGCGAGTCGCCGATGCGCCCCAGGCGTTTGTTGGTCAACCCACCCGTGGAGGTTCCGGCGGCCAGATTGCCCCCCTGGTCCAGGGCCACGGCACCCACGGTGCCCTGCTCCCGGGCCGGCTTGCCACGGCCTTGGGCTTTCTGCAGCGCGTCCCACCGCCGCTGGGTGAAGAAGTACTCAGCCGGCATCATAGGCAGACCCTGTTCCCGGGCAAATTGCTCGGCTCCGTCCCCGCCGAGCAGGACGTGGGGGGTGGCGTCCATCACCATGCGGGCCAGCCGAATGGGGTTCTTCACGCCCCGCACGGCCGCCACCGCCCCCGCCTGCAGGCTAGCACCGTCCATGATGGAGGCGTCCAGCTCGTTGGTGCCGGCACTGGTAAAGACGGCCCCCTTGCCGGCGTTAAACAGCGGTGAGTCTTCCAGCACCACCAGGGCCTGCTCTACAGCCAGCAGCGCCGTTCCGCCGGTGCTCAATACAGCGTAGCCCGCTTGCAGGGCTTCCGCGAGTTTGGCCCGGTAAGCGCTCTCCAGCTCCGGCGACAGGCTCTCCCGCGTGATGGTACCGGCGCCGCCGTGGATCACCAGGCCGTATTCGATCCGCCGGGCGGACTCACCCCCGCAGCTCCACGTTGCCAGCCCCAGGGTCAAAGCGAATATCTGCCTGTACGAACGGTGTTTTGGCATGGCCATGTTGCGCTCCAATTTATTAGTTGGGTGGCGGAAGCTACGGGGCGGGAGCCGGCCATTCAAAGCTGTCACGGCGCTTGCCGGAACCCGGAAGCCAGGCTCAATATTGCTGTCGACCGGCGCGGCTCCGCTGTAACATCAAACCGCCCCGGTTCATGAAACTCTACCTCAAGCCCGTCCACCCCCTGGCCCGCGCTATGTACCGCAACCACGGCCACTTCCATGCCGGTGACGCCGGACTCGATCTGTTCGTCCTGGATGATCAGACCTTTGCACCGGGGGAGACCCAGCCCATACCCCTGGGCATTCAGTGCGAACCCGCTGACGGCCGCGCCTATCTGCTCATACCCCGCTCCTCCATCTCGAAAACGCCCCTGCGCATGGCCAACTCCATTGGTCTTATCGATGGCGGCTACCGCGGCGAACTGCTGGCGGTCTGCGATAACATCAAGCCTGCGGCGCATACCGTCCACCGGGGCGACCGCCTGTTTCAACTGGTGGCTATGGACGGCTCACCCATCGAATATGAACTCACCGATGAGCTGTCCACCAGCGCCCGGGGGAGCGGCGGCTTCGGCAGCACCGGGAGCTGAACGGCGCGGCATGGCGGGCAGTCTGCCTGAGGGGATCAGTGGGCTCACCGCGTACTTTAGCACTCACGCCTAAAGAGTGCTAAGAAAGGCTTGTTCCCCTCAACGGAGCGCGAGTAAATTCCTTGCTGCCCAATCCTGCCGCAAAACAGCGCAGAATGGGATTTTACACAGATAACTTGCAAACCGAATGAAATTCAAGACGCAATTTCGTTGCCCGTAAACGGAGGAAAGATTCGATGAAACTGAAGCCCCTTCAAGACCGCGTTGTCGTCAAGCCGGCTGAGGCAGAGGAAGTCAGCAAGGGCGGGATCATATTGCCCGACACCGCGCAGGAAAAACCCCAACAGGGCGAGGTGGTGGCAGTGGGGCCGGGAAAAGCGGCCGATAACGGCGAGCTGATCAAGCCCCAGGTCAAAAAGGGTGACAAGGTGCTGTATGGGAAGTATTCTGGCACCGAAATCACCTATGAGGATGAAGATTACCTGATTGTGCGCGAAAACGATATTTTCGCTATTCTGTAACCCGTAAGATTTAAATTTTCTAGAAGGAGAATCCAAGCCATGTCGAAGATGATAGCTTATGATGCTGATGCCCGCCGCGCGCTGAAATCGGGTGTGGACCAGTTGGCTGATGCTGTGAGGGTGACCCTTGGCCCCAAGGGCCGCAACGTGGTCCTTGATAAGAAATTTGGTGCTCCTACCATTACCAAGGATGGCGTGACCGTTGCGAAGGAGATCGAGCTGGAGGACCCCTATGAGAATATGGGCGCACAGATGTTGCGCGAGGTGGCCTCCAAGACCTCGGATGTGGCTGGCGATGGCACCACCACCGCCACTGTCCTGGCCCAAGCCATCGTGGCCGAGGGGCTGAAAAACGTGACGGCGGGGGCCAACCCCATGGATCTGAAGCGGGGCATCGACCAGGCTGTGGAGGCCGTGGTCGCTTCGCTTAAAACCCAGAGCCGCGATGTGGGTGGCAGGGATGAGATCGCCCAGGTGGGTACGATTTCGGCCAATGGCGACGAAGTCATCGGCAATCGCATCGCCGAGGCCATGGAGAAAGTTGGCAACGACGGCGTCATCACCGTCGAGGAAGGCAAATCCACCACCATCGAGCTGGAGATCGTGGAGGGCATGCAATTTGACCGGGGCTACCTGTCCCCTTATTTCGTCACCGATCCCCAAGCCATGGAAGTCCAGGTCGAGGATGTCTACATCCTGATCCACGAGAAGAAAATCAGCGCCATGAAGGATCTGCTCCCCATTTTGGAAAAGGTGGCGCAGTCAGGCAAGCCGCTGGTGGTCATTGCCGAGGACCTGGAAGGTGAGGCCCTGGCAACCCTGGTGGTGAACAAGATTCGCGGCTCGCTCAAGGTGGCCGCGGTGAAAGCGCCCGGTTTTGGCGACCGCCGCAAGGCCATGCTCCAGGATATCGCCGTGCTCACCGGCGGTACGGTCATCTCCGAGGAGCAGGGTTACAAGCTGGAGAACGCCACGCTGTCTTATCTGGGCACAGCCAAGCGCATGGTCATCGATAAGGATGACACCACCATCATCCAGGGTGGCGGTACCACGGATGAGATCACCGCCCGCATCAACGAAATCAAGGTGCAGATCGACAAGACCACGTCCGACTATGACAAAGAGAAACTCCAGGAGCGGTTGGCCAAGCTCTCCGGCGGCGTGGCCGTGCTCAGCGTGGGCGCTTCCACCGAAGTGGAGATGAAGGAGAAAAAGGCCCGGGTTGAGGACGCTCTCCACGCGACCCGCGCCGCGGTGGAAGAGGGCATCATTGCCGGGGGAGGTACCGCGCTGGTGAGAGCCATCACCGCCATCGATGAGAAAGATTTCAAGGGCGATCAGCTCACCGGAGCCCGTATCCTTAAGAAGGCCCTTGAAATGCCCCTGCGCCAAATCCTCCTCAATGCGGGTCTGGAAGCATCGGTTATTTACGCCCAGATACGGGACAACAAGGGCAATGACTACGGCTACGATGCCCAAAATGACAAGTTTGGCAGCATGTACAAGATGGGTATCATTGACCCAACCAAGGTCACCCGTGCCGCTCTGGAGAATGCAGCCAGTGTGGCCAGCCTCCTGATCACCACCGAGGCCCTTGTCGCTGAGAAAAAGGAAGACGACAAGTTACCGGCGATGCCTCCGGGCGGAGGAATGGACGGGATGTACTAGCGGCCGGCCCTCGTAAATACGCCAACGAACCAGGCGGCCCCGGTTTTTCGGGGCCGTCTCGTTTTTGTTGACCTGCGTCAGCTGCCGGACGCCAACGGGTCCGCGACGCCGGCATCCCTGAACCCCCGGCCCCTGAGCGCGCAGCTGTCACAGTGCCCGCACGGCCGGTCCTCCCGCTGATAGCAGCTCCACGTCAGATGCAGGGGGGCGTCCAGCTCAACGCCCTTGCGAACGATCGCTCCCTTGCGCAGATGGATCAGAGGCGTCAAGATGCTGATACGGGTCTCCGGACGTGTCCCTGCCTCGACGGCCCGTTCGAAGGCATCGAAAAACTCCCGGCGGCAGTCGGGATAGCCACTGCTGTCCTCTTCCACCGCCCCTACATAGACGGCCTGCGCGCCAAGCACCTCCGCCCAGCTCACCGCTGCGGAGAGCAGGTTGGCGTTACGGAAGGGCACATAGGTCACCGGGATGTCCGGGTTGGCGAGGTCGGCGTCCGGTACGACCAGGCCGGTGTCCGTGAGCGCTGAGCCGCCCATGGCTCCCAGGTGGCGCAGGTCCACGACCATGCGGCGCTGGGGTGGAATGCCGTAGTGCGCGGCAATATCATTAAAGGCCTGGCGCTCACGCCGCTCCGTGCGCTGCCCGTAGTCTGCATGCAACAGGGCCAGCTCAAAACCCTGGGCCGCCAAGGCCACACTCACGCAGCTATCCAGTCCTCCGGAAGCGAGCACCACTGCACCGGGCGCAGCCTGGCCGCCGGACGTGGCCGTCATTCGCCGGCGTCCTGACGAGGCGTGCCGTCAGGCGTCTCCCACGCGGGGCAGAGCAGGTCTTTGTAATCGCAGTAGTTGCAATGATAGCCGGTCCGATAGGGAAAGTCCCTGCTGCGGACATGGTCAGCAACCTGCGCCACCCGTTCCTGGAACTCGGCCAGCTCTGCAGCGCTGAAGGTGACCCGCACTTCCGGGTCATCCGACCGCAGGAAGTAGTACAGCAACTCCTGGCGCCCCGGTCCCAGCCGCTGCCCTGCAAGCTCATCGCTTTGGGCAAGATAGAGGGCATACATGGGCAGTTGGGGTGCCTGCCGCGCCTCGCGCTCCGACTTCCTCTTCTGTGATGTCTTGTAGTCCACGACAGTAATATTGCCGGCCTCGTCCCGGTCGATGCGGTCGATCCGTCCGATGATGCGAACGTTGTCCAGATCGAGCTCAAATTTGTGCTCCACCGCGAGCACGGGCGGCTCTGCTCCTTGAAGCCGCTGCTCGTATGTGGCGAGTAGCGCGGCGGCATCCTCCCTGTATTGGGTCTCCTCCTGAGCGTAGGTGAAGCCCTCGCTGCGCCACTTTTCCCTGAGCAGCTCCGCCATGCCCGGACGCGGCTCGGTCCTGTCCGGCCGGTGGTAGGCTTCCAAAACCTCGTGGATGATGGTGCCGAACCGCAGGTAGGGCCTGTCCCGGGTGGGAATCTTGTCCACCTCGGCGAAACGGTATTGCAGCGGGCAGGTTTCGTAAGTCTCCACGCTGCTGGCGGAGAGGGTGATGGTTGATGGCTCCGGCTCGGGCGCGGGAGCTGCCGAGAGCCGCCGCTGCAACTCGTCGCTGAGCGGATGCACGCTGAGATCGGGGGCCTGACCGGCCTCGTGCTCCGCTACCAGCTGCAGAGCGTCCACCAGCACGTGGGCCTGCTTGAACGCGCCCCGGCCCAGCTCCTGGGCCAGGCGCTGCCTCAGTTCCGTCCTGTAGGCGCTACCCTTCGCGCCCCCATCAGGTTGGGCCTCGTCCTCCGGCAACTGCTTTATCATGACCACCCCCTCCGGCAAGTTACGCACAAATGGCGCCTGCCGATCAGGTGTGGTAAGGACGGTTAGCTGTTCTCGGGCCCGGGTGATGGCAACGTAGAAAATCCGGCGCTCCTCCTCGATGTGGGCCAGTTTGCCATCCGGCTCGCCGCGGGTTTCCCACCGGCGCCATGCAGCTGGCGGGGCATCCACCTCTCTCGGGGGGCGGTAGTTGAGCGGGAACCTGCCACTCTGCAGGAAGGGGATAAACACCGTCCGGAACTCCAGCCCTTTGGCGGCGTGGACGGTAAGCACGCTTACAGCGTCGGCAGACAGCGCCTCGGGCAGCCGCGCCGGTAGCGCGTTGGCCTCATGCATCACGGTCACATACTGAACAAACTGCCCGAGAGAATTGTCCTGGTGGCGCTGGCTGAAATCACGGGCGGACTCCAGCAGCAGATTCAGGTTGGCGATGGCCAGGCTATCTTCCCGGAAGCCGGCGCTGAAGTACTGCCGGTACAGGCGGCTGGCCACCAGGATGCGCTCCACCATCGCACCGGCGTTCTCTGTCGCATTATCCTGCATGAGAGCCCGAATGCGGACGACCAGCGGAACGGCCTGGGCCCAGCCCACGAAGGGTACTTCCGCACCGCGAGTGGGAGCTTCCTCGTCGCCCAACACATAGGGTTCAACGTCCTCCAGCCGCCAGCTTATGCTTGCGTCCTCGTTTTGCAGCAGTCGGTACAGGCCCGCCGGTGCGTCCGGCGTCCGGGCCACCACCTGGCACCAGGCCAGAGCGGTCCGGATGGCCGGCAAGCGGAAGAAATCAACGCTGTTGACCTGACACGTTACATCGTGCTGGGCCAACCGAGCGACAATTTCAGCTGCCTGACTGTTTGTGCGCACCAGGACGGCGACTTCATCGGGGCGGCGCTCCCCGGTGCTCACCAGACGATGGATCTCAGTGGCTACGTAGTCGGCCTGCGCACGTTTTGAGCCCACTGCCAGCACTGGGAAGGCCACGACCTTGGGGCGCGGTGTGGTTTTTGACGCCGTGAGGCGCTTGTCGTGCCGACGCGTGTTATGACTGATCACGGCATTGGCCAGGTCCAGGATGGATTGGGTGGATCGGAAGTTTTCAGCGAGGATAATCTCGGCGTAGTCGGATTGGTCCTGATAGCGCTGCCTGAAATCGCGCAGG
Organism: Candidatus Neomarinimicrobiota bacterium; assembly: GCA_022560655.1. Taxonomy (NCBI): domain Bacteria; kingdom Pseudomonadati; phylum Fidelibacterota; species Fidelibacterota bacterium. The sequence continues at coordinate 241 of JADFSS010000065.1, read as the reverse complement.
TTGTAGCTGCCGGCGCCTCGGAAGCGGTAAATGCTCTGGTCGTCGTCTCCAACCACTGTCACGCTATGATGCTGTGCGGCCAGCCGCGCCACAATCGTGTTCAGGGCAAAATTGTTGTCCTGAAACTCGTCCACGACGATCGTGGCATAGCGCTCCTGAAGGACACCCAAAACTTCCGGCCGCGAGGCAACCAGCCGCCAGCATTCATAGATCATATCGCCATAGTCCACCAGCCCAGCCT
>JADFSS010000064.1 GCA_022560655.1 Candidatus Neomarinimicrobiota bacterium | reverse complement strand
CCAGCTTGGTATCACTCCGGTATCACTTTGGTATCACTTCGGTATCACTTCGGTATCACCCTCCCCGTCGGTGGGCGTGATACCGCCCCGGGGGGGAGGGGGTCACCCCAAACGCAGCCCGGCCCCGGACGCAGCCCACATCGATGCTCTTTGAAAGGGAAGTTTTAGGCGCGGCTACGTGTCGAAGGTGCCGTTCTGGTAGTCCGCGAAGGCCTGGTAGACCTGCTCCATGGTGTTCATCACGAAGGGGCCCTGCCGGGCGATAGGCTCGTCCAGGCGCTGGGCCGCCAGCAGCAGGAAGCGCGCGCCGCGCGCCCCCGCCGTCACCTGCACCGTGTCGCCCCCGGCCAGCACCAGCAGTTGCAGGGGCGTGCCCACCGTCGCCTCACCGGGCGGGCCCACGCGCGCCTCGCCGTCAATGACGTAGGCAAAGGCGGTCATGGACTCCGGCACCGGCTGGGAAAAGGCCGCGGCCGGCTCCAGCGTCACGTCGAAATAGTGGGCCGGAATCCAGGTCTTTGCCGGGCCCTGCGTGCCCTGGTACTCGCCGGCAATCACTTTCACGCTGCTGCCGCCGTTCGCCACCACGGGAATCTCCTCGGGCGGGATGTCCTGGTAGCGCGGCTCGGTCATCTTGTGCTCGGCGGGCAGGTTCAGCCACAGCTGGTAGCCCCACACCAGCCCGTCGGTCATGGCCGGCATTTCGCTGTGGATGATGCCCCGTCCGGCGGTCATCCACTGCACCGACCCCGCCGTCAGGTGGCCCTCGTTCCCCCGCGAGTCCTTGTGGGTAAATTCGCCGTGCAGCATGTAGGTGATGGTCTCAAAACCCCGGTGCGGGTGGGACGGAAACCCGCCGATGTAGTCGTCCGGGTTGTCGCTCTTGAATTCGTCCAGCAGCAGGAACGGGTCCAGTTCCCGCAGCTCGTGGGTGCCGATGATGCGGGTGACCCGCACGCCGTCGCCGTCGGTGGTGGCCCTGCCGGTCACCACTTTTGAAACGGTGCGGTAGGTCGGTTCAGACACGTGCGTATGCTTGCGTAGCGCGCCTGCGGGCGGCTACATGAGCACGTCCACCAGCGTCTGCCCCACGTCCTGCGAGATGCCCAGCGGGCGGAAGGCCAGCGGGCCCCCTTCGTCGAGGATGGGCTCCTGCGCGTGGAGGGACGGCTTGGTGGTGTTTTCGAAGAACAGACCCGTGGGAATTTCATCGCCCCACACGAAGGCCTGCTCCATGCCCGCCCGCCAGTCGCTGGGGTCATGGCCGTTATCTTCCAGCTTCGTCACCCGCTCTTTGAAATAGGCGTAAGTGTTGATGTGATTGTAGGTCACGCACGGGCTGAAGACGTCCAGCAGGGCGAAGCCCTTATGCTCGATGCCGGCTTTCATCAGCGCGCTCAGATGCTTGGCATCGGCGCTGTAGCCCCGGGCAACCCAGGTCGCGCCTCCGGCAATGGCCATGGCCATGGGGTTGAGGGGCATCTCGATGCTGCCTTCAGGCGAACTCTTGGTGACCATCCCCTGCTCGCTGGTGGGTGAGAGCTGGCCGGTGGTCAGCCCGTAGATCTGGTTGTTCATCACGATGTACAGCAGGTCCACGTTGCGCCGCATGGTGTGCAGCAGGTGGTTGCCGCCGATGCCGTAGCCGTCGCCGTCGCCTCCGGTGACCACGATGGTGAGCTCGTGGTTGGCCAGCTGCAGGCCCGTCGCCACGGGCAATGACCGGCCGTGCAGCGTGTGCATACCATAGGTATGGATGAAGCCCGGCAGGTTGGACGAGCAACCGATCCCGCTGACGGTCACGATATCGTGCGGGGCTTTGCCCAGGTCGGCGGCCGCCTGTTGCAGCGCCTTCAGGACCCCGAAGTCGCCGCAGCCGGGGCACCAGTCAGGAGCAACCGGCCCCTTAAAGTCCTTGGCCGTATAGGCCGGACGGTCTTCTACCAGTGCAGTTGCCATCGCTATCCTCCTTAAACCTTGTATTCGTGTGTCGGCACGTACTGCGCCGTTTTGCCCTGCAGAATTTCCTGCACGCCTTCCACGATATGGTGCGTGAGAAAGGGCTCGCCGTCATATTTGCGGATGTGGGCGTCGGCGAAAACGCCGGTCTCGGAGCGCAGGTAGCGGGCAAACTGGCCGGTGTAGTTGTTCTCTACTATGATGACCTTTTGGCTCGCGCCCAGAACCGCGCTGATGACCTCGCCGTGCAGTGGAACCAGCCACTTCACCTGCAGATGGTTGGTGCTGGTCCCTGCGGCGTTGAGCTGCTCCGTGGCTTCATCCAGCACGCCCTTGGTGGAACCCCAGCCAACCAGCGTCACGTCGGCGTCTGCGGGACCGTCCAGTTCCGGGGCCGGAACCATCGCTGCGGCCAGTTCCATCTTGCGCATGCGCTTTTCCATCATGGCTTGGCGCTTGTGCGGGTCGGTAAACTCGTCGCTGATGAGGGTGCTGTCTTCATCCTGCTCGTCGGAGGCAACCACGTGAATATAGCCCTCAATCCCCGGCAGCGCGCGGGGGGATATGCCGCTCTTGGTGATCTCGTAACGCAGGTAAGCGCCGTTCGAGCCGTTGCTGCGTGCCGGGTCGATCAGTTCGCCCCGGTCGATGTCCTGGTCCCATTTAAACAGGGCCGGATCCATACTGGTGGTGCCTTCGGATATCAGCAGGTCGGTGAGCACCAAGGCGGGACACTGGAGCCGGTCCACCACGTTGAACACTTCCGGTATGGTGGCGAACGCATCGGCGACATCGGTGGGAGCCACAATGACGCGCGGAAAATCGCCCTGGGACGCGCCCAGCGCCTGCCAGAGATCGCCCTGCTCGGTCTTGGTGGGAACACCGGTGGAGGGACCGCTGCGCATGACGTTGATCACCACCACAGGAATTTCCATCATCGCCGCCAGACCGATGCCCTCGGTCATGAGGGCGAAACCGCCGCCCGAAGTGGCGCACATGGCCCGCGTGCCGGCATGGGCCGCTCCAATAGCCATATTGATCACGCCCAGCTCGTCCTCAACCTGGCGCACCATGATGCCCAGTTTGCGGGCGTTGGCGGCGAACCAGTGCAGGACGCCGGTGGACGGGCTCATGGGGTAAGCGCAGTAGAACTTCACGCCCGCGGCAGCGCCACCCATAGCCAGTGCAGTATTGCCATTGAGGATCGCGAGTCCATCCTTGGGCGCAGGTATCGCATGGCTCATGGGCTTGAAATGTTCGCCTGCAAACGCGTAGCCGGCGCTGGCGGCGGCGAGGTTTTCAGCCACCACTTCGGCCCCTTTCCGGGCGAACTGCTTCTTGAGTGCGTCCTCCAGCGGGTCAAGGCTGAAGCCGGAGATATAGAGCACCGCGCCGGCGGCGATGGTGTTGCCCAGCATCTTGTTGGTAGGATTGGGCGACAAAGTGGCGATGGGCAGGGCGATCAAGTTCACGTTGGGAGGAGCATCCGTGGGCTTGATCTTGCCGCCATCATAAATGGCGAACGTACCGGGCCCCAGAATTCCCAGATGGCGATCGAGGGTATCCTGATTGAGGCAGACCAGGATATCGATCACGTCACCGTGCGTGCCGATGGCTTCAGCGCTGGCGCGGATGGTAAGAAAGGTGTGTCCACCGCGAATGATGGACTGAAAGGCGTTATACGCCCAAACATTCAATCCGCGCCGGGCAAAAATAAATGCAAGGATGTTGCCCACGGAGGCGATGCCCTGTCCCGCAGCACCGCCGATACCAATTTTCAGATCAAAATCTGACATCTTCTACCCTCGTAAGTATGGCCCAGCGCCTGGTGGAACCTCCCGGAGATCCGCAGCCCAGCTGGCATGCGGCCCAACGCTCCGCAGAGTCGGTTCCTGCTCTCAGCAATGCTCTACTGCCCAGCACGAGCCCGTCACAAAACTCGCCGTTCGTCTCTTGACGACTCGTATAGCATGGAAGTTAGTTAATTAAGTTGCGGGAAGGGTATTGACTAGGCGACAGCCGGTGCAAATGGCTGCGGCGAGACCCTCGCAGCGGAACGCAACGGGAGCGCGGCGGCGCTGCCCTTTGCACATTACAATTTCTGCCGCATTCACCGCTCGCTGATGGTAACGCCTGCAATGGAGGCCGGAGTTGCGAGCACCCATTGGGATACAAGAAAATTGTTGTCGATAGACTAGATTTCGGTATCTGTCGAACTTTAGGAAAGCAGCAGGTGCGTAGGCGGTCACTGTCGCTGATCATGTCGGAATTTTGTATATTTCGCTTAATTTCATATTAGGGAGACAGACCAATGCACGTAGATCGAGAGAGAAGAGTCCTCAAAGAATTAGAGAACGCCAAGGCGCTATCTATGACGATTAGGTTTGATTTTGAACTTGGCGATGGGGCCATTACAAACACTATGACATTCAATGGCATGCCAGGGCTACTATTCGAATCCGAGGGAAAGCAAGTCATAAAGTGCTTGCCGTTGAATCAACTTGGGATAGGGGATACGACTGATGAGGCCTCTGCAATGCTCATCGAAGACCTTGTTGAAATGCTAAAGGAGGCATTGAATGAAAGCACCTTACTTGAAGATATTAAAGATATGCTGAAAGGGAAGGCAGCACTGATTTACTGGGATAAGTACCTCCAGCTAGCAGAGGAGGGGTCTGTTGGAGCCGTATCCAAAAAGGTGGAGCGGAGCATTGAAAACCTCGAGCTGGAAACGGATGAAAGGATTGATCCTGCCTTAGCTGCAAGGTACCGAGAGTACAGTGGCACTACTTTGATACCTTGATGGCAAAACGTACTAGCAAGAAGCCTCGACTGAGGTGGCGAGAAATTAAGACGATTATAGAGCGCAACGGGGTTGAGGTTTCAGAAGGTGCAGGAAGTCGGAAAAAGCTGAGGAAGCAAACATCACAGGGTAGCCTTAAATCAACGATTCATGCCCACGGCCCTGGATCTGAGATACCGACTGCTTTTATAGATCAAATCATTGACAAGTTTGGCAAGGACGAAGCGGAGTTCTACGGCTAGACTGGCTTATTCCCTCATGAGTACCCAAGCCAAATAAGTCCAGTTCTCCTCATTCCCCGGCTTCCAACGCGGTCTGCGTGAGGGCGGATTACTTAAAATTAGGACATTACTCGGCGGTGGCTGGAGGTCACAGGCAGCGGTTCAAGTCGGGGCCGGCTCGATCATAATATCGTGCCAGGTACCCTAGCCGGAGTAACTGCCTCCAGCATCCCAACTATGTAACGCTGCAACCGTCAGGATCAGTTTCATGCTGGCATTCAAAATTCGATCTGGACACCGCCATAAAAGGCTCTCCCTGGCGCAGGAAAACCAGCCGCTTCCTCATACTGGGCATCCATCAGGTTTTCGACCCGTCCGAGTAACCTTAGACGTCCGCTCAGATCCCACGATAATGCGACGTCGAGCTTTGCGTAGCCAGGGTAAAAAGCCTCTCCCCCGGTTCCGAAGTCGTTATCAAAGCGTTGGCCCACAAGGTTGATATCCAAGTTCAGATTTAAGGCGCTAACAGGATTCAAGTTAATGTTTATATTTGCTTTATGGGCTGGTCGCCGTAACAGTGGTTTGCCCGTGGCCTCATCTTCAGTATCCAGGAAAGTATAGTTAGCCGAGACCCGCAGCCGTCCGTTGAGGCGAAAATTCCCTGTCCATTCGATCCCCTCGGATTTTGCCGCGCTGATGTTACCCGCTGAAAAGGTGTTGGGATCAAACCCGATCAGGTTCTCAAAATCGGTGTGGAAATAACTTACCGCCAGGCCGATTCGGCCATCCAAAAGCTCCTGCTCCAAGCCCACCTCAAAGCTCCTGTTCTCTTCGGGCTTGAGGTCCGGGTTTCCGTAGCCGGGAAAATAGAGCTCGTTGATGCTGGGTGCCCTGAAACCCGTTCCCCAGCTGCCCTTCACTTTCGTTGCCGTCCTACGCAGCGGATGAACGGTATACGCCGAGGTGATCCGCAAGTTTGTGCTGGGCCCGAAACTGCCGTGGTCATCAACTCGGACACCGGTAGTCAAGCTGAAGCGATCGTTTTGCCGGAACTGGTTTTGAATGTAAATCGCGCGGCTCGCAACCTCCTCGTCGAAGTCAGTATCACCGAACGGTCCGGTGGAGACATTCTTGCCCACCAGTCGTTGCCATTCGACTCCGGCAACGATGACGTTGGAGGGCAGCAGGTCGAAATCGAGCTGCCAATCGACGGTGGCGATGGAGGTCTGGGTGCGGGAGACAAGGTCGCCCGCAAACGGACCGGTCGCGCCTGGATCGACGGGGTCATCAAACAGCAAATCGTCGTCCGTTCGAGATATGACTAACCTGTGATGCCAGCGTCCGCGCACAACATGGTCAACCCGCAATGCGACGGTAGCCAGACGGTCCTCTATCCTTGCGTTCGGGTCGACGGCTATGAATCGCTGGCCGGGCACGCCCCCGCCGCTGCCAACTGCCCGTGCCACCAGGGAGAGTTTCAGGTTGTCGGACAGGGAGGATTCGACGCGTGCGGCCAGAGTAGAATTCCCGTAATCATCGTTCTCAAACGCACCCTCTGAATCGGTGCGGGACAACGAAACAGCGTAGTTGACCCTCCCGCGGCTCCCTGCAAGATGAGCCGACTCCCGGAACGTCGAGAATTGACCCGCCTCGGAGCGAACGACGAGGCGTGGATCGCCCTCGCCTTTGTGGCTAATAATATTGATGACCCCACCAATTGCGTCCGATCCGTAGAGGGTGCTTTGCGGTCCTCGGACAACTTCGATGCTTTCGATGTTATCGGTGGTGAGATTTCCAAAATTGAATCCGCCGGTGGTGGGACTGTTGACCTGCACCCCATCCAGCAGCACCAAAGCGCTGCTGCTGCCGGCCCCCCTTAGAAAAGCCGAAGCGGCTTGCCCCAGGGAACCTGATCGCACCATGTCCAGCCCAGGGACGTTCCTCAGGACCTCAGCGACAGTTCTCGCCTGCTGATCCTCAATGTCCTGGCGCAGAAGCACGGTTGCGGAGCTCGAAATTCGGTCCAGTGGCTCCGGGAGGCGATTGGCCGTGATAATGACAGCCGGCAGATGATAGCTGGGCGCAATGCGGGCGCTGTCTGCCACGGGAGAGGTCCCGTCTCGCCCGACCGCCAGTGAATCCAGCCCGGCTGACTGTTTTGGGGTCTGCGCCGATGCTGCCGTGGGCAGGGCGGGAACCGCCAGGCGCAGGCATAGCAGCAGGGACGGCCAGACGGCTGGCCGCAGTTTGTCCCTCAGCGAAAACAAAAAGCCCCGATTGTAGAGTCGGGGCGGATATGAACTAGCATGCATCCTAACCTCACCCGCGAAGGTTTAAGAAAAGGAACAGGTGTCTGGCTCAGTCCGTCAGCGAGCGGACCTCACAGTTGCGGGGCAGCGCCTGAATCTCACAGGTCTTCCCTGTCATCATGACAAAAAGCAGTGCGCGGCAAGTTAGGCTGGTTCCCGCACCGAATCAAGCGCTCGCTGGCGGCCTGGCCGGCCCAGCCCGTGAAGCGACCATTAAGCGTTGCCCGAGCGCGGACCGAAGCATAACATCTGTGGCCAATTAAGCCACCCGATTCAGATGCTGCCACCCACCACGAATAGCCTATGGACCTGCTGAGCCGCCTCATCCCCGTGGTTCACTGGGCTCCCCGCCTGGTGCTGGCGGCCATCTTCATACCGCAAGGCTACTCCAAATTCATCTATCCCGGCATCATACCGCCGCCCTACTGGCAGCTAGTGGGTGTGCTGGAGCTATTGGGCGGGGTGTTCCTTGTCGTGGGGGCCTTTGGCCGGGACCTGCTGACCCGGGCCGGGGCACTGCTCATCCTGGTGGTGATGACCGGGGCCACGATCATGATGTATCAGCCCAACGCGATTTCCTATGGCCTGGACGTGCCCAAGCTGTGGGTTGGCCCTATGGGCGGGCTGGACCTGCAGGCCCTTACGGCGGCCGTTTCACTGTACTATCTGGTGAAGGGCAACGAGGTCAGGTAGCGGGCTGGGCGGTACGGCCGGTGACCGCAGCTACGGCCCGCCGACCAGCGGAGCGGTGGTCTGCCCCGTCTAACCTAGTCTTTGCAGGCTGCGATGATCTCCGCCAACACCCGGTCGCTGTCAGCGATGGAGGGCTGGCAGTTGGCCGCACCTTTGTGGCCACCGCCGCCGTATTGCTTGCACAACTCGCCTGAGTCGACCTTGGCGGTACGATTGAAGATGGAGTGTGCCACCGAGATAGTCGAGAACTCGCCCTTTTTCCCATCGGCAATTCGGACCGACGTGTTGCCCTCCTTAAGACCGTCCAGCGTGTAGATAAGAAAGCGATTCGCCGGGGGAATGTCCTTACCGCGTACGTCGGTGACGATGACGTTTCCATCCAGGTGGGAATGGGCCGCGTAGAACTCGGCCGCTACCGCCTGCATGTCCCGGTATTCGCTGAGCCGCTCCTGCGTATCGGACATGGCCAGGATCTCATCCACGGTGTGCTTGGTGAGCAACTCGGGCATCTGCCCGCCCCATTGAAAATTGCTGATGGAGAACTTCTTGCTGTGTCCCAGTCCGGTGCGGGGATCGAGGAGAAATCCCAGCAGGATGGTCCCTTCCGGGTCCATGACCTGGGACAGGCTCAGATCGGCGCTGTCCAACGTATCGGTGTCCTGGACGACCTTTTCGAACTTGTTCAACGCGGGGTAGTCGGGCAAATAATACTTGTATACCAGGCCGGCCGTACTGGGAGCGATGGCCACCACGCCTTGAAATTCCTTTTTATCGAACTCGTCCCGGTTCATCTCGCTGGAGTGGTGGTCAAACCACATATAGCAGTTTTCATCGAAGGGCAGATTGCAAAGGATATCCTGGTTCGTAACCTCAACTTTGCCATCCTGAACATCTTTGGGATGGGCCTGCATGGTTTCATCGACCAGGCCGATATCCAGCAGCATAGCGGCGCAAACCGTGCCATCCAAATCTCCTCTATAGACGACTCTCATAACAAGCTTCCTTCCTCGATATAGCGTGCGTATACTGGTTGGCTGAGCCGTGTAATTTAATATGCTCATCTCGACTCAGACAGAGGAGTTTTGGGGCTTGCCCGCAATTGAGGGTCCTCAGATCAATCCTTAATTCAGGGCGCCCGGACCGGTAAATTGTGGCCATCTGCAGGCAGCGGCCAAGGCGAGAGTGTTTAGCGGCCAGCTGCCGCGTGAGATCAGGAGGGCGCCGCAAAGATGATCGGATGCCGTAATAAATGCCCCGGCTGATCCTGCTCCGTCACGGCGAAAGCACCTGGAATCTGGAGAATCGGTTCACGGGGTGGACCGACGTGGATCTGTCCGCAACCGGCGAGGTGGAGGCGCACGCAGCCGGACGCCTGCTGGCGGCGGCGGGCATGACCTTCAGCTGGGCGCTCACTTCCGTGCTTAAGCGAGCCGTGCGCACGCTGTGGATCGTCCTGGATGAGATGGATCTGATGTGGCTGCCGGTGGAGCGATCCTGGCGATTGAACGAGCGGCATTACGGCGCCCTGCAGGGGCTCAACAAGGCCGAGACCGCCGAGAAATATGGCGCCGAGCAGGTCCATCAGTGGCGGCGGAGCTACGCCGTGGCGCCGCCTGCGCTGGAGCGGGACGATGAGCGCCACCCGCGCTTCGATGAGCGCTATGCCGGTCTGCCGGCCGAGCAGCTGCCGGGTACGGAGTCGCTGGCCGATACCTTCAGGCGGGTCATGCCATTCTGGGAGCAGGCGGTGGCGCCCAAATTGGCGGCAGGCAGCGATATTCTCATCAGCGCGCACGGCAACAGTCTGAGGGCGCTGGTGAAATACCTGGATCACATTTCCGACGAAGAGATCAGTGCACTGAACATCCCCACCGGCATGCCCCTGATCTACGAGTTGGGGGGGTCACTGGAGGTGCTGGAAGCGCGCTACCTGGGCGATCCCGAGGCTGTCAGAGCAGCTACCGAAGCGGTGGCGCGACAGGCCGAGAAGAGCGCTCCACATTGAGGCGTGCGGGACACCGCTTGTGGCCGGCAGGTGCGCCGCTCCGGGCCATTCCCGGAGGGCGCCCGTACTGCCGAGTTGACCGAAACCGGCGCAGCGAACAAATCAGGAGGTAGTACAATTATGGACGGAAATGATCTGGCCGGCATCGCCCGGGCCATGGTGGCGCCGGGCAAGGGCCTCCTGGCCGCGGACGAAAGCACCGGCACCATCGCCAAGCGGCTGAAAGACATCGGCGTGGAGTCCACCGAAGAACACCGCCGCGCCTATCGGGAACTGCTGTTTACCACAGCGGGCCTTGAGACGTTCATCAGCGGCGTCATACTTTACGACGAAACCATCCGCCAGCAGTCACAGGACGGCAGGGCGTTCCCCGAACTACTCAAATCCAAGGGCATTTTTGCGGGGATCAAACCTGACAAAGGGGCCCAGCCGCTGGCCGGATTCCCCGGGGAGACGGTGACCGAGGGGCTGGACGGCCTGCGCGAACGACTGGAGGAGTATCGCAGCCTGGGGGCACAGTTTGCCAAGTGGCGGGCGGTGATCAGGATCGGGAGCGGGCTGCCCACGGGGACGGCCCTGGAGGCCAATGCCCACGCGCTGGCCCGCTACGCCGCCCTCTGCCAGGAGGTTGGGCTGGTGCCCATCGTCGAACCTGAGGTGCTGATGGACGGCGAGCACACCCTGGAGCGCTGCGAGGAGGTCACCACCAGGACGCTGGAGACGGTCTTCGCTGCGCTGGCCCAGCATCGTGTGGCGCTGGAAGGCACCATTCTCAAGCCCAATATGGTGATCTCCGGAAAGGATTGCCCGCAGCAGGCCAGCGCGGGAGAAATTGCCGCGGCAACGTTACGCTGCTTCCGAAAGACCGTTCCCTCGGCCGTGCCGGGAATTGCGTTTCTGTCCGGCGGGCAGAGCCCACAACAGGCCACGGAGAACCTCAATGCCATGAATGCGCCCGGAGTGGAGCTCCCGTGGGAGCTGAGCTTCAGCTACGGCCGAGCGCTCCAGGAGCCGGTCTTGCGAGCGTGGCGGGGTGACCCCGCCCAGGTAGCGGCAGCTCAAAAAGCCCTCCACCACCGGGCCCAGCTGAACGGCGCGGCGCGGGCTGGCACCTATTCACGGGAGCTGGAGACAACCGCGACCTAGCCATGGGGTGGGGCCGGAGAGCCGCGGACGGAATGAGCCGCCTCCCACAGCGTGGGGCTCGCGCCGTGCGCTTTGCCACCTGATAAAGCTTGCCGCTCTGCAACCGCGCGACTAGATTTTCAGGCTGTCATGCTGTAGCCACGGCGTGAACGTAGCCGGCCCGCCGACGGGCTAGTGCAGAGGGGCGATTTAACAGCATCTAG